>NZ_JBCEWQ010000152.1:0-20893 GCF_038448545.1 Streptomyces sp. CLV115 | reverse complement strand
AGGCGCGGTCGGGCGGGGGCGGACCGGGGGGACCGCCCCCGCCGACTCGACGGCCCGGGTGAATCCGGGTGCGACTCCGGACGGGGGCGGCCCCATATCCGCCCATTGATCAGATAAACCGATACTTTCCGCTGGTGACCCATTCTGTGCGGAAATCAACGGCTCTGACCGTTCTCGGTGTGGTGCTGGGCAGCCTCGCCGGCTGCGGGGGCCCCGGCAGTACGCCTGCCGACGGCCCTCCGGCCGACGGGCGTACGCCCGTCGCGGCCCACGCCCCGTCGCACGCGGCCCCGGCGCCGCCCACGCTGGCTCCGGGCCCCGGTGCGCGGACGCCGGTCTTCGAGCGCGGCGTGAAGGCCGGCGAGAAGGTGGTGGCGCTGACCTTCGACGCCGACATGACGGCCGACGAGGGCCCGCGCGCGGCGGCCGGCGAGCATTTCGACAATCCCGGACTCATCGATCTGCTGCGCCGGTCGGAGGTACCGGCGACGGTCTTCATGACCGGGCGGTGGGCCGACGAGTACCCGGCGCAGGCCAGGTCCATCGGCGCCGATCCGCTCTTCGAGGTCGGCAACCACTCGTACAGCCACTACGCCTTCACGTCCCCCTGCTACGGACTGCCGGCCGTGGCGAAGGACGGCATGCGCGCCGATGTGGCGCGGGCCTCCGCCTCGTTCCGGAAGGCGGGGGTGCGCAATACGGTGCCGTAC
Source organism: Streptomyces sp. CLV115 (assembly GCF_038448545.1). NCBI lineage: Bacteria > Bacillati > Actinomycetota > Actinomycetes > Kitasatosporales > Streptomycetaceae > Streptomyces > Streptomyces sp. CLV115. The sequence continues at coordinate 20,183 of NZ_JBCEWQ010000152.1, read as the reverse complement.
TTCCGCTTCCCCGGCGGCTGCTACGACGATGCCTCGCTGCGCGCGCTCGCGCCCGAGAAGGTGACGGCGGTCCAGTGGGACGTCATCAGCGGCGACGCCTTCGCGACGGACCCGGACGCGGTGGCCGAACAGGTGCTGGACGGGGTGCGGCCGGGGTCGCTGGTCGTCATGCACTGCACCCGCAGCGCGGCGCCGGTCACCGACGAGGCGGTCGAGCGGATCGTCCCGGAACTGCGTGAGCGCGGGTACCGCTTCGTGAAGGTCTCCGACCTGATCCGGGCCGCGCGGCGCTGACCGCGGCCCCGTGTCCCGCTCAGCCGGAGCACGCCGTGCGCTGGGCCTCCTGCCATTCGCAGACCGGGCAGAGGGTGATGCCCTTCACCGACTCCGGGTACTCGGTGGGCTTCCGGCAGAGCACGCACTCGGCGTACGGGGGCCCCGCGGCGGTCTCCGTCCCGGTGGCCGCGGTGCTCGCGGCGGATGCACCGCAGTACGTCTCTTCCCTGCGTTCGTCCATGTGTACGAGCCTACTCAGGCGCGCAGGGAAGCCACCTTGGCGACGAGCGCGGCCGTCACGACGGCGAGGGCGGTGGCGGCGACGAGCGGCAGGACGGGCAGGTGCACCGTGCCGGTCCGCGACCCGGTGACCAGGCCGGTCACGGCGGCGTTCGCGGGCGAACCGCCGATCACCAGCGCGGGCAGCGCGAGGAACACGGTGGCGGCGACGGACCAGCCGCGCCGGTGCAGCAGCGGCCGGGTGCCGAGCGCCCCGATCACCGCCCCCAGCAGCACACAGCAGGCGACGGCGAGCAGCCCCGCGATCCCGGCGGGCAGCAGCGGCACCCGGACGGAACCGTCGGCGCCGGCCGGTTTGCTGATCAGCAGCACGATCAGGCCGGCGGCCGCCCCCAGCAGTCCGGCGCAGCCGAGCCCGGCGAGCAGCGCCGCCAGATGCGCCCTCGCCGGTCCCGCCGCCGCGGCGACGACGGTGCGGGCGGCGGGCGGCTCCTGGTTGACGCAGAGCTGTACGAGCCAGGCGGTGACGGGCAGGAGCCCGGCGGCGGTGTAGCCGAGCGAGTCGAGGACGGGCTGTCCCTGCTGCACGCCGACGCCGATGAAGGCCGCGTACAGCAGGACCGGGGCGAGCCAGCGCTGGGAGCGGACCAGCAGGGCGGTCTGGTAGCGCAGGAGGGCGGTCATGGTGCCTCGGGGGTCGGGCGGCCACCCGGGTCCGTGGCGGACCGGGGCGGAGCGTCGCTTTCGGCACGGGCGGGTGCGATGCCCACCTGCCGGATGTGCCAGGGCGGGTGGGCGGTGAGCAGGGTGCGCAGCAGCGCGTCGGAGTGCGCGGCCGTGACGGTGAGCCGTACGCCTCCGCCGGGCGCGGGGGTGTGCTCCGGAGCGCCCGGCAGTCCGGCGGGGAGCGCGGCGCCGGGCGGGCCCGCCGCCTCGATCCTCACCCGCGGGCCGGTACCGGTGGCGGGTGTCCCGGGGGCGGCGAGGAGGGTGTTGCCCTCGATCCGGAACACGGCGTCGGCCGATCCGGCGAGCCTGCGCGGGTCGTGGTCGACGAAGACGACGGTGGCGCCGGCCGCGACCCGTTCGGCCACCGCCCGGTCCAGCTCGTCCCGGGCCGCCGTGTCGAGCCCGGTCCAGGCCTCGTCCAGGATCAGCAGCTCCGGCTCGGCGAGGAACGCCTGGGCGACGGCGACCTTCTGGCTGGTGCCCTTGGAGAGTTCCGCCAGCGGTGTGCGGGCGTGGCCGGCGGCCCCGAAGCGGGCCAGCCAGGCCCCGGCGCGGTCCGCCGCCTCGGGGGTCCGCAGGCCGTGGATCCGGCCGAGGTGGACGAGGTACCCGGACGCGGTGAACGGCAGCGCGGCCGGGAAGCGCTCGGGGACGTAGGCGGTGCGTGCCCGGCGGCCGGTGATCCGGCCCTCCGTCGGGGCGTCGATCCCGGCGAGCAGCCGCAGCAGGGTCGACTTGCCGGTGCCGTTGGCCCCCTCGATCCGGATCAGGGTGTGCGCGGGCAGGTCGAGGCCGATTCCGCGCAGCACCCACGGGCCGCCGATCCCGTACCGGCGGCCGACCCCGTCCAGCCTCAGTTGGCCGTCTTCTCGGGCTTGGCCTCGCTGGGCCGTACGATCACGAATCCCTCGCCGTCCAGCCGCAGTTGGACGGCCTCGCCGGATCCGCCGCGGATCATCGAGCCGACGCTCTGCGAACGGTGCAGCGACGTGGTCAGGTTGGCGCTCCAGCCGACCACCGCGTCCGTGTCGACGCAGACCGGCTGCTGCGGCGTGACGGGGATCACGATGGGGTGGCCCTCACACATCAGGCCGAGCTTGCCGTAGCCGGTGAAGACGCTGTTGAAGAGGCCGCCGCCGGTCATTCCGGCGCCCTTCACGGTCTTGATCTCGTAGGAGAGCGTGGGGTCGAAGCAGAGCACGTTGCGGCCGTTGATCGTGAGGACGTCGCCGTGCTCCATCTCCACGATGAAGCAGTTGGCGGCCTCGTGCGCGAACCAGGCCTCGCCCTGGCCCCGGACCGCCATCAGCGGCAGTCCCTCACCGGTGACGGCGCGCTTCAGCATGCCGCCTATGCCCTGGCCCTTGCGCTCGAACTGCAGATCACCGCGGAAGGCGATCATCGCTCCCTGGCGGGCGTGCATCTCGCCGTTGACGGCGTATTTGATGGATTTGGCGTTCTGCAGGGTCATCCCGGGGGCCGTCGCCTGCTGTGCCAGGTTCTCGCTGGAAAAGAGATCGCTCTTCATGCGGTGCATCCTCACCCGGAGCAGTCCATTCCGCCAAGATGCCCGGGTCGGGCGGCTGGCAGACTGGACCGGGTGAGCAGCAATGACATTCCCGCGTCCCCGTCCACTCCCCGTTCGCCCGCGGCGGACAGCCCGTTCAGGTCGGAGCCGACGAGCCGCGACGAGGCGCCGCAGTACGTACTGCCGTTGGTCGTGCACATCGAGAAGACGGCTCCCCCGGCCCGTACCGACGCGTTGCGGACGGCGGCCCGCGCGGTGCTCGTGATGCTCAGCGACGAGCGCTCGATGGGCGAGGGCGAGTGGGCGCGGGTGATGCGGGACTGGCAGGACGCCCGGATCCGCAAGGTGGTGCGGCGGGCGCGCGGCGCGGAGTGGCGCAGGGCGTCGGCGCTGCCGGGCATCACGGTCACCGGTGACAGCGCCGAGGTGCGGGTCTTCCCGCCGGTGCCGCTGGACGGCTGGCCGAAGGAGCTGGCGAAGCTCCAGGTGTCGGGGACGGATCTGGACGACCCGGAGCCGCCGGCCGCGCCCGATCGCTCGGGTCCGGTGCTGTGGCTCAACCCGGAGCTGGACATGTCGGCGGGCAAGACGATGGCGCAGGCCGGACACGGTGCGCAGCTCGCCTGGTGGGAGCTGTCGGACACGGAGCGCAAGGCGTGGCGGGAGGCGGGCTTCCCGCTCTCCGTCGCCACCGCGGAGGCGGGGAGCTGGCGGGAGCTCACGGTGAGCGGGCTTCCGGTGGTGCAGGACGCCGGGTTCACCGAGATCGCCCCCGGGTCGTGCACGGTGGTCGCCGACCACCCGGCACTGCGACGCGGCTGAGCGGCGGGGCCGGGAACCTCAAATCGAGCTCTGAACGTCCCTCTCTTCGGATTCACCACCGGCCCGAGGGGCCATGAGCCCTGCACGGAGCGGAGGAGGGGGACGGCATGAGGCTGGGAATCGGGATCGGCTGGCGGCCGGAGATCGCGGACGCCGTCGAGGCGCTGCCCGGGATCGACTGGGTGGAGGCGGTCGCGGAGAACATCTGCACCGGTCATCTGCCCGATTCGCTGGTACGGCTCAGGGCGCGCGGTGTCACGGTCGTGCCGCACGGGGTCTCGCTGGGGCTCGGCGGCGCCGACCGCCCCGACCCGGGCCGGCTGGCGGATCTCGCCGCCCGCGCCGAGCTGCTGGCCGCGCCGCTGGTGACCGAGCACATCGCGTTCGTACGGGCCGGGGGCCCGCGCGTCTCCTCGCCGGTTCTGGAGGCGGGTCATCTGCTGCCCGTCCCGCGGACCCGGGACGCGCTGGACGTGCTCTGCGAGAACGTACGCATCGCGCAGGACTCGCTGCCGGTGCCGCTGGCCCTGGAGAACATCGCGGCGCTGATCTCCTGGCCCGGCGAGGAGCTGACCGAGGGGCAGTTCCTGGCGGAGCTGGTCGAGCGCACCGGGGTCCGGCTGCTGATCGACGTGGCCAATCTGCACACCAACCACGTCAATCTCGGCGAGGACCCGGCCACCGCGCTCGACGAGCTGCCGGTGGAGGCCATCGCGTACGTGCATGTGGCCGGCGGCGTCGAGAAGGACGGCGTGTGGCACGACACCCACGCCCATCCGGTCACCGGTCCCGTCCTCGACGTCCTGGCCGAGCTCCGCTCCCGGGTCGACCCGCCCGGCGTCCTGCTGGAACGCGACGACGACTTCCCGCCGGCCGCGGAGCTGGCGGGCGAACTGGACATGATCCGGGCCACCTTGGCCGGGTCGTCCAAGGACACGGGGCGGCCCGCCCCGCGTGTCCGCCGGTCCGCGCCGGCCGGGGCGTCCACGCCCTCCGCCGCCACGCGCGACCGGCTCTCGGCGGCCCAGACCGCGCTGCTCGGCGCGCTCGTCGCCGGCGGCCCCGCCCCGCGGGGCTTCGACCGGGAACGCCTCGGCGTCCAGAGCCGCGCCCTGGCCGCCAAGCGGGCCGGGGTCGTCGCCAAGGTGGCGCCCGAGCTGCCGGAGATCCTCGGCAGCGGCTACCGGGACGCCTTCCTCTCGTACGCCGGCGCCCGCCCCATGTCCGGCGGGTACCGGCGCGACGCGCTGGACTTCGCCGAACAGCTGCTGATCGCGGGCCGGCCCGCCGACGCCGCCGACCGGCGCCGGCTGACCCACTGGTGGCAGGACCGGGCAGGTGCGCACCCGCCGCGCCGCGCGACCCGGCTGGTACGAGCCGCCCGCGCGGCCCTGACCGGAAGGTGACCGGCATGAACACCGTCGCACTGCTGGTGGACCTCGGGATCGTGGTCTCCTCCGTGCTGCTGGTCGTGGGGCTCTCGCGGGCCCGTGGCGGCACCGGCGGCGCCGTCCACGACCTCCACGAGGTCGCCTTCCTCAACGGCGGTCCGGGCAGGGTCGTGGACACCGCGCTCACCGCGATGCAGGCGGACGGCCGGCTCGCCGTCGGCGGCCCCGGAATCGTCGCCGTCCAGCGGGCCGAGGCCCACGACCCGGTGGAGCGCGCGGTGCTCCAGGAACACGCCGCGGCTCCCAGCGGGGCGCTGCACACCCTGCGCGAGGCGGTGATGCGGCACCCGGCGGTGCAGGAGGTCGGCGACGGGCTCGCGGCCCGCGGTCTGCTGGCGGCGCCCACCGCGAGCCGGACGTGGCGCCGCTGGGGCATCGTCCAGGGGCTGGTCTGCGTACTGGCCGTCCCGCTCACCGTCGTGGCGACCGTGAGCCAGTCGCTGTCCGACGAACTGTCCCCGGACTCCCCCGTGCCGTTCGTCCTCAAGGTGCTCCCGGTCCTGATCCTCGGCCTGCTCACCGGCTTCATCTGCGCCGGGGTCGCCCGGGGACGCGTCACCAGGTCGGGGCGCCGGGCCGCCGAGGCCTACCGCGCCGCTCACGCGTACGCCCCCGGCCCGGCCGGTCTGGTGGCGACGCAAGGGCTGCGGGCGCTCCCCGATCCGGTGCTCCAGGCACAGCTGATCGCGGCGGCCCGGATGCAGCCGCAGGGGCGGCGGTCGCACACGGCGACGGCGACGGCGTCCACGGGGTCCTCCGCCCTGCTGCTCGCGCCGGTGGTGTGGTGTGCGGGTACGAGTCCCGGTCACGGCAGTTGTGGGAGTTCCGGCGACGGGGGCGGGGGCGGGTGCAGTTCCGGGTCGAGTTGCGGCTCGGGGTCCGGCTGCGGCGGTTCGAGCGGCTCCGGCTGCGGCGGCAGCAGCGGTTCCAGCTGCTCCAGCGGCGGCTCCAGCTGTGGTGGCGGGTCCAGTTGCGGCAGCTAGGGCGATTCCGGCGCCGCCGGACGGGGCCCCGCCGTCCGCATGGTGAACGGGCCATGGCGTTCCGAGCCCTCCTCGCATAGAAAGCCGCCATGCTCTGGGTACTGTTTCTGCTGGTCGCGTGGGGTGCGGCAACCGTCTCGTGCGTCCGCCTCTGCCTCGTCTCGGCCCGCACGGGGCTGCTGTCCGGCGCGTCCGCCGAGGACGTGGGGAGCATCGCCGCCGGGCATGAACTGACCCTGTACGAGACCGCGTTCCTGGCCGGCGGCCCCCACCGGGTGATCGATCTGGTGCTGGCCGGCATGCATCTGCGCAGGCGGCTGCTGCTCGCGCACACCGGCTGGGCGACGGTCGTCGACCCGGAGGGCCGCGACGAGATGGAGCGCACGGTGATCCGTGCGATAGGGCCGCGGGGCCAAGCCCCGATACCGCCGATACGGACCGCCGCGGCCGGCGCCGACGCCGTACGCGCCCTGGCCGACCGGCTGGTCGCCGCGGGTCTGGCGCTGCCCGAAGATGCCGGTACCGATGTCGCGGCCGCGGTGCGCGCGGTGCGCGGCGCTGCCGCGCTGGTGGTCGCGATGGGGGCGGTCACACTGCTGATGCCCGGTCAGGAACACGGCCCCGGCGGGCCGGTGATGTCGCTGCTGGTGTGGTTCGGGCTGCCGCTCGCGCTGACCGTCGGCTGTCTGGCCATAGCCCGGATGGAGGTCCATCCGTACAGCTCGTGGGCGTCGCCCGCCGGTCAGCGGCTGCTCGCCGCGCACGATGTGCCGGACGCCGGGGCGCACCGTGATGTGCTGGCCGCGATCGCGGTACGCGGGGTGCGCGCCGTGGACGATCCGGCGCTGCGGGCCGCGCTCGGCGGCGGTACGTCGTGAAGTGGTGTGCGGTGGGGCGTGACGAAAAGACGCCGGTGGGGGGGGGGGGGGGGGGGGCGCACCCGGAGCCGAACCCGGTGTCGCTGGAACGACGGGCAGCGCGTTGCGCGCCGTTGCCCGTCGTCTGATCTTCCGGGTTGGGGTGGTCGGAGCCCGCTCGCTACGCGAGCCCGGCCACCAGGTCTGCAACCGACTTCCTGCGCCCCGTGTAGAACGGGACCTCTTCGCGGACGTGCATCCGCGCTTCGGAGGCCCGCAGATGACGCATCAGGTCGACGATGCGGTAGAGCTCGTCGGCCTCGAAGGCGAGGATCCACTCGTAGTCGCCGAGCGAGAAGGAGGCGACGGTGTTGGCCCGGACGTCGGGGTAGCCGCGCGCCATCTTCCCGTGGTCCGCGAGCATGCGGCGACGGTCCTCGTCGGGCAGGAGGTACCAGTCGTAGGAGCGCACGAAGGGGTACACGCTGATGTAGTTGCGCGGCGTCTCGTCGGCCAGGAACGCAGGGATGTGGGACTTGTTGAACTCGGCGGGGCGGTGCAGCGCCATGTTCGACCAGACCGGCTCCAGCGCCAGGCCCAGCCTGGTGCGCCGGAAGAGGTTGTACGCCTCCTGGAGCTCGTCCGCCGTCTCGGCGTGCCACCAGATCATGACGTCGGCGTCGGCCCGCAGACCGGAGACGTCGTAGGTGCCGCGGACGGTGATGTCCTTGGCCGCGAGCTGGTCGAACAGCTCCTGGACCTCGTCGGCGTAGCCGGCCCGGTCCGCGGGCAGGACGTCGCGCAGCTTGAAGACGGACCACAGCGTGTAGCGAATGACCTCGTTGAGGTCCTTGGCCTTCTTACCCGCGTTGGGGCCCTTGCTTGATTTCACAGTCTCAGGCGCACTCATACGGCTATTGTCCCGCCTCGCTCCGTGTGCCCTTAACCAGGGTCGACGTGGCGATGATCTCTTCACCGGATCCGCCGGTGATGTCGGCCGCGATCTCGTCCGCGGCGCGGTGGGCGCTCGCGATGCACGCCGGGATGCCGACTCCGTCGTAGACCGCTCCGCAGACCCGCAGCGCGGGCAGCTTGGCGACCTCGTCGCGGATCCGGGCGACCCGGGAGAGATGGCCCACCGGGTACTGGGGCAGTCCGCCGAGCCACCGGGTGACCTCGGTGTCCACCGGTTCGGCGGCCAGACCGGTGGCCTCGGCGAGGTCGCGCAGCGACACGTCGACCAGTTCGGCGTCCTCGCGGTGGATGTGGTCCTCCTCGCCGTAGCGGCCGACGGAGGTCCGCAGGACGAAGAGGTCAGGGGCGGATCCGGCGACCCAGTCCCATTTGTGGGAGGAGAACGTGGACGCCTTGATGGTGCGGCCGTCGACCGGGGGAACGAGGAAGCCGGAGCGGCCGTCCAGTGCGGTGGTGGCGGCGATGTCGGAGCGGCGGAAGGCCATGGTGACGAGGGCCATCGACGCGTACTCGACACCGGCCAGCTCGGCGGAGGCCGCCGGGGACTCGGCGGCGAGCAGCGTGGAGGCGGACCAGGCCGGGGCGGCGAGCACGATGCCGTCGGCGTTGATGACCCGGGTGTCCGTGCGGACGTCCCAGCCCTCGGCGGTACGGGTCAGGCCGAGTACGGGGGTGGCGGTGAGGATCTCCCCGCCGCCCGCGCGCACGGCGTCGGCGACCGCCCCGGGCAGGGTGCCGATGCCGCCGGCCAGGCCCTGGAAGACCGGTCCGGTCTGCTGCCGGGCCGCGGCCCGTTCCTGGATGCGGCGGACGCCGTCGAGCAGCGAGCCGCCCTCCCGCGCCGCCTCGAAGAGCTGCGGTACGGCGGCGCGCATCGAGATCCGGTAGGCGTCGCCCGCGTACACACCGCCGAGCAGCGGCTCCACGAGCCGGTCGACGACCTCGCGGCCGAGCCGGTCGGCGACGTACGCGCCGACGGCGACGTCGTCGCCGACGGGGGTCGGGGTGAGATCGCGTTCCTGCGCGATGCGGGCGAGGCCCTCGGGGGTGAGCAGTCCGCCGAGCGCCGCCGGGTCGCCGGGGACGCCCATCACATGGCCCTTGGGCATGGGGCGCAGGGCGTCGCGTGTCCAGACCGACGCGGTGGCCGTGGCGGGCGGCTGGAGGCGGTCGCCGAGCCCGACGTCGCGTGCCAGGTCCACGCCCTCGGGGCGCCGGGCGAGCATCGACTCGGCGCCGAGGTCGACCTGGGTGCCGGCGATCTCGCCGGTCATGAGCTTGCCGCCGAGCCGCTCGGTGGCCTCCAGCAGGGTGACCCGCAGGCCGGTCCCGAGGAGCCGGTGGGCGGCGGCGAGACCGGCGATGCCGCCGCCGATGACGACGACGTGTCCGGTGTCCGGGTCCGCGCGGTTTATTGAACGCTGCATGTCCCCACTCTCTCAAACCCGGTCCGAGTCCTGAACGTGACTGCTTCGAAACCGGCATTCGGCAACCGGTGCCCCGGCCCGGCACGTCGAACCCGCACCATCGACGATCCGCCCTGGGGGGCATTCATGCAGAGACACCGGCATCCTGGCCGTTCATCGGTCCGTCGTCCGCGTCTGGTCCTGGCGGCCGGCCTCGTGGCCGGCCTGCTCGCGCTGAGCGGCTGTGCCGCCGCGGACAGTGCGAGCGACGCGAGTTCCGGTGACGACAAGCGGGCGTTCGGCGCCGAGGAGCGGGGCGCCGCCGACGCGGCGGCCGGGAAGGCGGAGCAGGGGACGGCCGGTTCGCCGTCGCAGCGGAGGAAGACCGACGCCCTGCCCTCCGGCACCCATGTCATCCGTACCGCCTCGCTCTCGGTGGAGGTGGACAACGCGCCGAAGGCGGCCGCGGCCGCCCGGTCGGCCGCCGAGGGCGCGGGCGGTCTGGTGGCCGACGAGAAGACCGAGCGCGTCGACGACACGCATGAGGTGTCACATCTCGTGCTGCGTGTTCCGCAGGGCGAGTACGAGGCGGTGCTGAAGCGGCTGGCGGGCACCGGAAAGCTGCTGTCGCGCACCTCGTCGGCGAAGGACGTCACCGACCAGGTGGTCGACGTGGAGAGCCGGATCGCCACCCAGCGGGCGAGTGTGGCGCGGGTACGGAAGCTGATGGACCAGGCGGAGAAGCTCGGCGACGTGGTCACGCTGGAGGGCGAGCTGAGCAGCCGTCAGGCGGCCCTGGAGTCGCTGCTCGCCCAGCAGGCGTCGCTGAAGGACCGCACCACGCTCGCCACGATCACCCTCGACCTCTCCGAGCCGGAGACGGCGGCGAAGGACGGCGACGGCGACGGTCCCGGTTTCCTGGACGCGCTCGGCGGCGGCTGGCACGCGTTCGTGACGGCGCTGCTGTGGCTGGCGATGGCGGTGGGTGCCGCGGCCCCGTTCCTGGCCGCGGCGGCCGTGCTCGCGCTGCTGTGGCGGCTGCTGCACCGCCGGCTGCCCGGACGCCGTGCGCCGCGGACACCCGGGCCGGGAGGGTCCTCGCCCGCTCCCCCGGCGTCGTAGCGTGGTCCCTTCGGACCGGGGACGGACCCCGGGTGTCGAAGGGACCAGGCATGACGGCGGAGCGACTGGTGGTCATCGGTGGTGACGCGGCGGGCATGTCCGCCGCGTCCCAGGCCCGCAGGCTCAAGGGCCCCGACGAGCTGGGCATCGTCGCGTTCGAGCGGGGCAATTTCACGTCGTACTCCGCCTGCGGCATCCCGTACTGGGTCGGCGGCGACGTCGCGGAGCGGGACCACCTCGTCGCGCGTACGCCCGAGGAGCACCGGGCCCGCGGCATCGATCTGCGGATGCGTACCGAGGTCACGGAGATCGATGTCGCCGGGCAGCGGGTGCGGGTGCTGGACCTGGGCTCCGGCGATTCGTACTGGACGGGCTTCGACAAGCTGGTGATCGCGACGGGTGCCCGGCCGGTGCGTCCGGCGCTGCCCGGCATGGACGCGCCGGGGGTGCACGGGGTGCAGACCCTGGACGACGGTCAGGCGCTGCTGGAGTCCCTGGACCGGGCGCCGGGCGGCAGGCGCGCGGTCGTCGTCGGGGCGGGCTACATCGGTGTGGAGATGGCGGAGGCCATGCTGAAGCACGGCTTCGAGGTGACCGTGCTCAACCGCGGCGAGCAGCCGATGGCGACGCTCGACCCCGACATGGGGCGGCTGGTCCACGACGCGATGGACGGCCTGGGCATCACCACGGTCAACCGGTCCGAGGTCACCGCGATCCGCACCGGTTCGTACGGCCGGGTCCGCGCGGTCGCCACCGGCGACGCCTCCTACCCGGCGGACGTGGTGGTGCTCGGGATCGGCGTGGAGCCGGAGACGACGCTGGCCCGTGCCGTCGGGCTGCCGCTCGGCCCGCACGGCGGGCTGCTGACCGATCTTTCGATGCGGGTCGTCGGGCACGACAACATCTGGGCGGGCGGCGACTGCGTGGAGGTCCTCGACCTGGTGGCGGGCCGCACCCGCCACATCGCGCTGGGCACCCACGCCAACAAGCACGGCCAGATCATCGGGTCCAACGTCGGCGGCGGCTACGGGACGTTCCCCGGGGTGGTCGGCACGGCGGTGAGCAAGGTGTGCGACCTGGAGATCGCCCGTACCGGTCTGCGCGAGAAGGACGCCCGCGCGGTGGGTCTGCGGTACGTCACGGCGACGATCGAGTCGACGGGCCGGGCGGGCTACTACCCGGGGGCGCGGCCGATGACGGTGAAGATGCTCGCGGAGTACCGCACGGGCCGGCTGCTCGGGGTGCAGATCGTGGGCCGGGACGGGGCGGCCAAGCGGGTGGACATCGCGGCGGTGGCGCTCACGGCCGGGATGACGGTGGAGCAGATGACCGCCCTGGACCTGGGTTACGCCCCGCCGTTCTCGCCGGTCTGGGATCCGGTCCTGGTGGCGGCCCGCAAGGCGGTGACCGCGGTACGGCGGGCGGGCACCGCCTGAGTGCGCGGTGCCGCCCGTCGCCGGGTCAGCGTTCGGTGCTGGTGTGCACGTACTCGACGAGCCGGGTCAGCGCGTCCGGGTCCATCGACGGCATCACGCCGTGGCCCAGGTTGAAGACATGGCCTTCGAGACCGGCGGCCGCGTCGAGCACCTCCCGGGTCTTCGCCTCGACGGCCGCCGTCGGGGCGAACAGCACCGCGGGGTCGAGGTTGCCCTGGAGCGCCTTGCCGGGGCCGACCCGGCGCGCGGCCTCGTCCAGCGGGACCCGCCAGTCGACGCCGACGACATCGGCGCCCGCCTCGCCCATCGGGCCGAGGAGTTCGCCGGTGCCGACGCCGAAGTGGATGCGCGGGACGCCGTACGGGGCCACGGCGTCGAAGACCTTCGCGGAGGCGGGCAGCACCGAACGGCGGTAGTCGGCGGGGGCCAGCGCGCCCACCCAGGAGTCGAAGAGCTGGACGGCCGAGGCGCCCGCCTCGATCTGCACCTTGAGGAAGGCGCCGGTGATCTCGGCGAGCCGGTCGAGCAGATCCGCCCAGAGCTGCGGGTCGCCGTACATCAGGGCCTTGGTGTGCTCGTGGTTGCGCGACGGGCCGCCCTCCACGAGATAGCTGGCGAGGGTGAACGGCGCTCCGGCGAATCCGATCAGGGGGGTGGCGCCCAGCTCGGCGGTGAGCAGGCCGATGGCCTCGGTGACGTAGCCGACGTCCTCGGGCGTGAGGTCGCGCAGCCGGGCGAGGTCGGCGCGGGTGCGGATCGGGTCGGCGATGACCGGGCCGACGCCGGGCTTGATGTCGAGGTCGATCCCGATGGCCTTGAGGGGTACGACGATGTCGCTGAAGTAGATCGCGGCGTCGACCTTGTGGCGGCGGACGGGCTGCATCGTGATCTCGGCGACCAGCTCCGGCATCATGCAGGAGTCGAGCATCCCGATGCCCTCGCGCACCTTCAGGTACTCCGGCAGCGAACGTCCGGCCTGGCGCATGAACCAGACCGGCGTGTGCGGAACGGGCTCGCGCCGGCACGCCTTCAGGAACGCCGACTCATGGGTGGCGGAGGTCTTCGTCTGCTGGCCCATGGGGCGGTCGTTGGCACTCACACCGGAATCTTCGCACGAAGCCGTGGCGGCCTCGCCCACTCCCCGATCGCTGACGTGGTGACAAGCAGCCGAGGCCCGCCAGGGTGTCCCTCCCTGCGCGAAGCGCCGGTTCCGCCTACTCTTCCCCGCATGGCTCCGGCTCAGGGACAGTTCTCCGATCAAACCGATGGCGCTGACAGCAAGGACAGCGCGGAGGGTGGTTCCGTCCCGCCCGCGTTCCGGTCGGCGGTGGACGCGTTGCACTCCGCGCGGCTCCGCCCCGAGCTGGAGGTGGAGTCGACGAGGCCGCCCAAGCGGCTCGCTCCGTACGCGTACGCGCTGGAGGCGGCGGTCGTCGACGGCGAGGACGATCTCGCCGACGGCCGCCTGGTGCTGCTCCACGACCCGGCCGGGCACGACGCCTGGCAGGGCACTTTCCGCCTGGTGACGCTGGTGCGGGCCGAGCTTGAGCCGGAGATGGCCTCCGATCCGCTGCTGCCGGAGGTGTGCTGGTCCTGGCTGACCGGTGCGCTGGAGGCGCGCGGTCTCTCGTACGGGGAGGCGGGCGGCACGGTGACCCGGGCGGGGTCGCACTACTTCGGCGCGCTGGGCGCGAGACGCCCGGCGACCCAGATCGAGATCCGGGCGTCGTGGACGCCGCGGGAGGGCCGCGGCGGGGTGCCGGACACGGCGGCGCACCTCATGGCGTGGGGCGACCTGCTGTGCCAGATCGCCGGTCTGCCGCCCTCGGGCCCCACCGACGCGGCGGTGGTGACACTTCCGCAGCGGCGCGGTCCGCAGGTTTCCTGATCTTTTGCTCTTCTGTTCTAAATTCTCTGGCTGAAACTCTACCCTCGCCGGTAACTGTGCGTCACATTTCATGCACAGTTACCGGCGTTCTTTTCGTACAATCGATCGCATGTCCGATTTGCCCGAATTGTTACTCAGCAAATCGTGATCTTCCCCTAAAGGAGCACGGGTCTGCTGCCGAAGAGGTCAATGACCCTTCAAGCACGGTTCGCCCCGGCTTCATCCCCGAGCCGGCCCGTCCCGTCCACTCCCCCAGGAGGCCTGGTGTCCGTTCTCCTAGAGCAGCCCGCAAGCCTGGTCGCCTACCGCCCGAACAAGCCGACGGCCATGGTCGTCGTGGCCGACCCGCGCGTCCGTTCCACCGTCACCCGCCATCTGTGGGCACTCGGAGTACGTGACGTCATCGAGGCGTCGTCCATCGCGGAGGCTCGTCCCCGCGTCGGCAATCCGCGCGACATCTGCGTAGCCGACGTCCACCTGCCCGACGGTTCCGGGCTGACCCTGTTGTCCGAGACCCGAGCAGCCGGCTGGCCGAACGGCCTCGCCCTCTCCGCCGCCGATGACATCGGCGCCGTGCGCAACGCCCTCGCGGGCGGCGTGAAGGGCTATGTAGTCACCGGCACACGTACCAATATCGGCCACCCCACCCGTCCCGGCGTCGCCCCCATCGGCGCCAATGCCGCCCGTATGCACCGCCGTCCCCCCGGCACCCCGAGCCACCCGGGCGGCTACCGCGAACTGTCCGGCCGCGAGGTCGAGGTCCTCCGGCTGGTCGCCGAGGGCCAGTCCAACAAGGCCATCGGCGTCTCGATGGGCCTGTCCGCACTGACCGTCAAGAGCCACCTCGCCCGAATCGCCCGCAAGCTCGGCACCGGAGACCGCGCCGGAATGGTCGCCGTCGCCCTGCGAACGGGAATCATCCACTGACGCCCGCGCCCCGGCGGGTCCACGCAGGCACGGACCGGCTGGTTTGCATTCATCGGCGCCCGTCGACGGAACGTTCCGTCGACGGGCGCCGTACATACACAGATACCCTTGACACGTGACCGACGCCCAAGAGACCGCAGCAGACACTTCACTGCGAACCACCGGGGGCGCTCCCCCGGACGACGTCGCCCCGGCGCCGATCCCCTTGCTCGAACCTCGCGAGGGCATTCCCCCGGTGGTGGCCTCCGACGACGCCCTCGCCCGGGTGATCGCCGACTTCGCCCACGGCTCCGGCCCGGTGGCCGTCGACGCCGAGCGCGCCTCCGGCTACCGCTACGGCCAGCGCGCCTACCTCGTACAGCTGCGCCGTGACGGCGCGGGCAGCGCGCTGATCGACCCCGTCGGCTGCCCCGACCTGTCCGGCCTCGGCGAGGTGCTGAGCGGCAGTGAGTGGATCCTGCACGCCGCCACCCAGGACCTGCCCTGCCTGCGCGAAATAGGGATGACTCCCACCGGGCTCTTCGACACGGAGCTGGCCGGACGGCTGGCCGGCTTCCCCCGCGTCGGCCTCGGCGCCATGGTCGAGAGCGTGCTCGGCTACTCGCTGGAGAAGGGCCACTCCGCCGTCGACTGGTCCACCCGCCCGCTGCCCGACCCCTGGCTGCGCTACGCGGCGCTCGACGTCGAGCTGCTGATCGATCTGCGCAACTCCCTGGAGGAGGAGCTCGACCGGCAGGGCAAGCTGGACTGGGCCCGCGAGGAGTTCGACGCGATCGCCTCGGCGCCGCCCGCTCCCCCGCGCAAGGACCCGTGGCGGCGCACGTCCGGCATGCACAAGGTCCGCCGGCGCCGCCAGATGGCGGTGGTGCGGGAGCTGTGGACCGCACGCGACCAGGTCGCCCGGCGCCGCGACATCTCGCCCGGCAAGGTGCTGGGCGACGCCGCGATCGTCGAGGCCGCGCTCGCGCTGCCGCCGAACACGCAGGCGCTGACCGCGCTGCCCGGGTACGGCCACCGCATGGGGCGGCGCCAGCTGGAGCAGTGGCAGGCGGCCATCGACCGGGCCAAGGCGCTGCCGGACACGGAACTGCCGCAGCCCGGCCAGACCCTCGCCGGTCCGCCGCCACCCCGCGCCTGGGCGGACAAGGACCCCGCGGCGGCGGCCCGGCTCTCGGCCGCCCGCGCCGCGGTGTCGGAGCTCGCCGAGCGGCTGCACATGCCGCAGGAGAACCTGATCACCCCGGACACGGTGCGCCGGGTCTGCTGGGAGCCGCCGAAGAACCTGACGCCGGACGCGGTCGAGACCGCGCTCGCCGGGTACGGGGCGCGCCGCTGGCAGATCGAGCAGGTGGCCCCGCTGCTGGCCCGCGCACTGGCGCCGACCGCCTGAGCAACGCGCGCCGGAGACCGCTTCGAGGGGCGTAATCGCGCCAGGTTGCGCGGTCCGCGGTCACCTCGTGTTCCCGATCGCCGGACGGGGCTGAATTCCAGCCGCGTCCGGCGATCGGCGTTTCCGGACCTGGAACGGCGCCCGGACCGGAGCCCGCCCGCATGTGACCTTCACCGCTCCCGCCGTGGGGGGTGGGCAGTCTGGTTACCCGCAAGTAGCATGATGGTGGCGGCGCGCTTCCGGGCGTGCCGCGCAGCAGTGCCATCCCGCACCCTGGAGGAGAGCCACCGTGCCTCGTACCATCCGGGACGTCGTCTTCGTCGACGGCGTCCGCACCCCGTTCGGCAAAGCGGGCCCGAAGGGCATCTACCACGAGACCCGCGCCGACGATCTCGTCGTGAAGGCCATCCGGGAGCTGCTGCGCCGCAACCCGGACCTGGACCCCGCGAAGATCGACGAGGTCGCCATCGCGGCGACCACCCAGATCGGCGACCAGGGCCTGACGCTGGGCCGTACCGCCGGGATCCTGGCCGGGCTGCCGCAGTCCGTGCCCGGATACTCCATCGACCGCATGTGCGCGGGCGCCCTGACCGCGGTCACCTCGACGGCCGGCTCCATCGCGTTCGGCGCGTACGACGTCGTCGTCGCCGGTGGTGTCGAGCACATGGGCCGCCACCCGATGGGCGAGGGCGTGGACCCCAACCCGCGCTTCGTGTCGGAGAAGCTGGTCGACGAGTCCGCGCTGTTCATGGGCATGACCGCGGAGAACCTGCACGACCGGTACCCCACGATCACCAAGCAGCGCGCCGACGAGTACGCGGTGCGTTCGCAGGAGAAGGCCGCCAAGGCGTACGCCGACGGCAAGATCCAGCAGGACCTGGTGCCGGTCTCGGTGCGCCGCACCAACGCCGAGGCCGGCGAGACCGGCTGGGGCCTGGTCACCGCCGACGAGCCGATGCGCCCGGGCACCACGATGGAGTCGCTGGCCGGTCTGAAGACCCCGTTCCGCGCCCACGGCCGGGTCACCGCCGGTAACGCCGCCGGTCTCAACGACGGCGCGACGGCCTCCCTGCTCGCCGCCGAGGACGTCGCCCGCGAGCTGGGCCTCCCGGTGAAGATGCGCCTCGTCTCCTACGCCTTCGCGGGTGTCGAGCCGGAGGTCATGGGCTACGGCCCGATCCCGGCCACCGAGAAGGCCCTCGCCAAGGCCGGGCTGACCATCGACGACATCGGCCTGTTCGAGATCAACGAGGCGTTCGCCGTCCAGGTGCTCGCCTTCCTGGAGCACTACGGCATCGCCGACGACGACGCCCGTGTCAACCAGTACGGCGGCGCCATCGCCTACGGCCATCCGCTGGCCTCCTCCGGTGTGCGTCTGATGACTCAGCTGGCCCGCCAGTTCGAGGAGCAGCCGGAGGTCCGCTACGGCCTGACGACGATGTGCGTCGGCTTCGGCATGGGCGCGACGGTCGTCTGGGAGAACCCGCACTTCGAGAACGCCGGAGGCGACAAGTGAGCACCACCACCGAGCTTCTGAAGGGTGCGGCCGAGCTGTTCCCGGACGAGGTCGTCACCCAGGCGCACGTACGCCACCTGGACCTTCCGGCCGGTGCGGGGCGGTTCGCCCTCATCACGCTGGACAACGGCCTGGACCACACCAAGCCGACCACCTTCGGGCCGCAGTCGCTGGCGAATCTGAACGCCGCCGTCGACCAGGTCGAGAAGGAGGCCGCCGAGGGTGCGATCACCGGTGTCGGCATCACCGGCAAGCCGTTCATCTTCGCGGTCGGCGCCGACCTCAAGGGCGTCGAGCTGCTGAAGAACCACGACGACGCGCTCGCCATCGGCAAGGGCGGCCACGACGTGTTCCGGCGTCTGTCCGCTCTCGCGGTGCCGACGTTCGCGTACTACAACGGCGCGGCGATGGGCGGCGGTGTCGAGGTCGGTCTGCACTGCTCGTACCGCACCGTCTCCAAGGCGCTGCCCGCGTTCTCGCTGCCCGAGGTCTTCCTCGGTCTGGTCCCGGGCTGGGGCGGCTGCGCGCTGCTTCCCAACCTGATCGGCGCCGACCGCGCGGTCTCGGTCATCATCGAGAACTCGCTGAACCAGAACCGCCAGCTCAAGGGCAAGCAGGTCTTCGAGCTCGGGATCGCCGACGCGATCTTCGAGGGCGCGGACTTCCTGGAGCAGTCGCTGATCTGGACCGCGAACGTGCTGAACGGCACGGTCACGGTGGAGCGTGCCGAGATCGACCGCGGTGACGCCTGGGACCAGGCCGTCGCGCGCGGCAGGGCGATCGCCGACTCCAAGGTGCACGGCGCCGCCCCGGCCGCGTACCGCGCGCTGGAGATCATCGCCGCGGCCAAGGACGGCGACCTGGGCGCCGGCTTCGACGCCGAGGACCAGGCCCTCGCGGACCTGATCATGGGTGGCGAGCTGCGCTCCGGGATCTACTCCTTCAACCTGGTCCAGAAGCGCGCCAAGCGCCCGGCCGGTGCCCCGGACAAGAATCTGGCCCGCCCGGTCACGAAGGTCGGCGTCGTGGGTGCCGGTCTGATGGCCTCGCAGCTGGCGCTGCTGTTCCTGCGCCGCCTGGAGGTGCCGGTCGTGCTGACCGACATCGACCAGGAGCGGGTCGACAAGGGTGTGGGCTACGTCCACGCCGAGATCGAGAAGCTGCTCGGCAAGGGCCGGATCAACCAGGACAAGGCCAACCGGCTCAAGGCCCTGGTCTCCGGTGTGCTGGACAAGGCGGAGGGCTTCTCCGACGCCGACTTCATCATCGAGGCCGTCTTCGAGGAGATCGGCGTCAAGCAGCAGGTGTTCGCGGAGGTCGAGGCGGTCGCCCCGGCGCACGCGATCCTCGCCACCAACACCTCGTCCCTCTCGGTCACCGAGATGGCGTCGAAGCTGAAGCACCCGGAGCGGGTCGTCGGCTTCCACTTCTTCAACCCGGTCGCGATCCTGCCGCTGCTGGAGATCGTCCGCGGCGAGCAGACCGACGACGCCTCGCTGGCCACGGCGTTCGGTGTGGCGCGGAAGCTGAAGAAGACCGCGGTGCTGGTGAAGGACGCCCCGGCGTTCGTCGTCAACCGCATCCTCACCCGCTTCATGGGCGAGATCCAGAACGTCATCGACGAGGGCACCCCGGTCGACGTCTCCGAGAGGGCCATCGAGCCGCTCGGTCTGCCGATGTCGCCGCTGGTGCTGCTGGAGCTGGTCGGCCCGGCCATCGGCCTGCACGTCTCGGAGACCCTGAACCGCGCCTTCCCGGACCGGTTCACCGTCTCGGAGAACCTGGCCGCGGTCGTCAAGGCCGGCAAGCGCGGCTTCTACGTCTACGATTCCGGCAAGCCGGAGCTGGACCCCGAGGTCGCCGCGCTCCTGAAGCAGGGCGATGTGGTCCTGTCCGAGGAGCAGGTCCGCGACCGGGTCCTGGACGCGGTGGCGCAGGAGATCGGTCTGATGCTGGACGAGGGCGTCGTCGCCGAGGCCCAGGACATCGACCTCTGCCTGATCACCGGCGCGGGCTGGCCCTTCCACCTGGGCGGCATCACGCCGTACCTGGACCGTGAGGGCGTCTCGGAGCGGGTGAACGGCAAGAAGTTCCTGGCGCAGGGCGTGGCGAGCGTTCCGGCCTAGCACCTGGCGGGTATTGGCGGACGGGCCGTACGGAGAGATCTCCGTACGGCCCGTCCGTCGTGTGCGGGGCGTACGGCGCGAGCGGGGCGTGTGCGGGGCCGCTGCGGGAGGCCGCTGCCGAAGCCGCCCCGCCGGTGCGCGGTGCCCCGTCCCAGGACTGCCGAACTCGTGAACTACTGAATCCGTGAATTGCAAAATTATGCAATTCACTACATGCTGTGGAGGCTGTGCCCGTAGGTAGCCGCGGGCACAGCACCAGTCGATGCCCCGGGGCGGCCGGGGCGATGAGGAGCGCTGGAGACCGTGCCGGTTCCGCTGTACCAGGCCAAGGCCGAGTTCTTCCGGATGCTCGGGCACCCGGTACGTATCCGGGTACTGGAACTCCTCCAGGACGGTCCGATGCCGGTACGGGACCTGCTCGCCGAGATCGGGATCGAGCCGGCCGCGCTGTCCCAGCAACTGGCGGTCCTGCGCCGCTCGGGCATCGTGACCGCGACCCGCGAGGGCTCGA
>NZ_JBCEWQ010000151.1:0-21140 GCF_038448545.1 Streptomyces sp. CLV115 | reverse complement strand
GGGCCGGGGCCGGGGCGGCCGCGGGCTCGGCGGCCGGAGCCGCGGCGGCCACGGGCGCGCCCGTGCCGTCGTCGATGACGGCCAGCTCGGCGCCGACCTCGACGGTCTCGTCCTCGGCGACCTTGATGGCGGCCAGGATGCCGGCCGCGGGGGCCGGGATCTCGGTGTCGACCTTGTCGGTCGAAACCTCGAGCAACGGCTCGTCGGCCTCGACGCGCTCGCCCTCGGCCTTCAGCCAGCGGGTGACAGTGCCCTCGGTGACGCTCTCGCCGAGCGCCGGAAGGGTTACGGAAACCGACATGGTTTCAGTTGCTCCTTACGAAAGTGCGGAAGTGGTCGGTCGTCGCGCCCGGTCGACTGGATCAGTCGTGGGAGTGCAGAGGCTTGCCGGCCAGGGCCAGGTGGGCCTCGCCCATCGCCTCGTTCTGGGTCGGGTGGGCGTGGATGAGCTGCGCGACCTCGGCCGGCAGCGCCTCCCAGTTGTAGATCAGCTGGGCTTCGCCGACCTGCTCGCCCATACGGTCACCGACCATGTGGACGCCGACCACGGCACCGTCCTTGACCTGGACGAGCTTGATCTCGCCCGCGGTCTTGAGGATCTTGCTCTTGCCGTTGCCCGCGAGGTTGTACTTCAGAGCGACGACCTTGTCCGCGCCGTAGAGCTCCTTGGCCTTCGCCTCGGTGATGCCCACGGAGGCGACCTCGGGGTGGCAGTACGTCACCCGCGGGACACCGTCGTAGTCGATCGGAACGGTCTTCAGACCGGCCAGCCGCTCCGCCACCAGGATGCCCTCGGCGAAGCCGACGTGCGCGAGCTGGAGCGTCGGGACCAGGTCACCCACGGCCGAGACGGTCGGCACGTTGGTCTGCATGTACTCGTCGACGAGGACGTAACCGCGGTCCATCGCGACGCCGGCCTCCTCGTAGCCCAGGCCCTGCGAGACCGGGCCGCGGCCGATGGCGACCAGCAGCAGCTCCGCCTCGAAGGTCTTGCCGTCGGCGAGGGTCACGCGGACGCCGTCCTGCGTGTACTCGGCGCCCTGGAAGAACGTACCGAGGTTGAACTTGATGCCGCGCTTGCGGAAGGCGCGCTCAAGAAGCTTCGAGCTGTTCTCGTCCTCGACCGGGACGAGGTGCTTCAGGCCCTCGATGATCGTCACGTCGGTGCCGAAGGACGTCCACGCCGAGGCGAACTCGACGCCGATGACGCCGCCGCCCAGCACGATCGCGGACTTCGGGACGCGGTCCAGCTTGAGCGCGTGGTCCGACGAGATGATGCGGTTGCCGTCGATCTCCAGGCCCGGCAGCGACTTCGGCACGGAGCCGGTCGCGAGCAGCACGTGGCGGCCCTGGACGCGCTGGCCGTTCACATCCACCGAGGTGGGGGAGGAGAGCCGTCCCTCACCCTCGATGTAGGTGACCTTGCGCGAGGCGATGAGACCCTGCAGACCCTTGTACAGGCCCGAGATCACGTCGTCCTTGTACTTGTGGACGGCGTCGATGTCGATGCCCTCGAAGGTGGCCTTGACACCGAACTGCTCGGACTCGCGCGCCTGGTCGGCGATCTCACCGGCGTGCAGCAGGGCCTTCGTGGGGATACAGCCGTTGTGCAGGCAGGTGCCGCCGACCTTGCCCTTCTCGATCAGAGCGACGTCCAGGCCCAGCTGCGCTCCGCGCAGGGCCGCGGCGTAACCGCCGCTACCACCGCCGAGGATCACTAGGTCGAAAACGGTGCTGGCGTCGTTCGCCACGTCACGTCCTCCATGCATGTGCGCCGTACGCCGGGCCCCGTCGCTGGGGGATGACCGGCCGGTCGGCTGGTGTTCGGCCGCTTTTGTTATTCGGCCCTGTGGTGGGGGCCCTGTCCTGCCGAGAACCCATCTTCGCACTTGTTGACGGTGGGCGGGACGCGGGGCCCGGGTCTGAGACGGACGATCATCCGTCTCAGGCGGTTACCGCCGCGTAGACCCCTACTGATTTCGTCGAGAGCGAAACCGGCCGGACCCGTGCGGCGATGCCATCGGCGTAACACGTACGGCCCCGGGCCTATGCCCGGGGCCGTACGTCACGGTCGAGACCTCAGCCGAGGTCTCCGGCGGCGGTGCGCTCGGCCAGCCTGACCAGCGTGCGGACCGCGGAGCCGGTGCCGCCCTTGGGCGTGTAGCCGTACGGCGCGCCCTCGTGGAAGGCCGGACCGGCGATGTCCAGGTGCGCCCAGGCGATGCCCTCGCCCACGAACTCCTGGAGGAACAGACCGGCCACCAGGCCGCCGCCCATCCGCTCGCCCATGTTGGCGATGTCGGCGGTCGGGGAGTCCATGCCCTTGCGCAGGTCGGCGGGGAGCGGCATCGGCCAGGAGGCCTCGCCGACCTCCTCGGCGATCTCGTGGATGGAGGTACGGAAGGCGTCGTCGTTCGCCATGATGCCGAAGGTGCGGTTGCCCAGCGCCAGCACCATCGCGCCGGTCAGGGTCGCCACGTCGACGATCGCGTCCGGGTTCTCCTCGGAGGCGCGGGTCAGCGCGTCGGCGAGGACGAGCCGGCCCTCGGCGTCCGTGTTGAGGACCTCGACGGTCTTGCCGCTGTACATGCGCAGCACGTCACCGGGGCGGGTGGCGTTGCCCGACGGCATGTTCTCGGCGAGCGCCAGCCAGCCGGTCACGTTGACCCGGAGGCCGAGGCGGGAGGCCGCGACGACGGCGGCGAACACGGCGGCGGCGCCGCTCATGTCGCACTTCATCGTCTCGTTGTGGCCGGCCGGCTTCAGCGAGATGCCGCCCGAGTCGTAGGTGATGCCCTTGCCGACCAGGGCCAGGGTCTTCTCCGCCTTCGGGTGCGTGTAGGCGAGCTTCACCAGACGCGGGCCGTGGGTCGAGCCCTGGCCGACGCCGAGCAGACCGCCGAAGCCGCCCTTGACGAGCGCCTTCTCGTCGAGGACCTGCACCTTGATGCCGTGCTCCTTGCCCGCGGCGGTGGCCACGGCGGCGAAGGACTCGGGGTACAGGTCGTTCGGCGGGGTGTTGATCAGGTCGCGGGCGCGGTTGATCTCCTCGGCCACCGCGACGGCGCGCTCGGTGGCCGCCTTGAACGCCTTGTCGCGCGGCTTGGCGCCGAGCAGGGCGACCTCGCCGAGCGGCAGCTTCGCGCCGTTGCCGTTCTTCTTGCCCTTGGGGGCGAGCTTGTCCTCGCCGCCCTGGTACGCGGTGAAGGCGTACGCGCCCAGGAGCGCGCCCTCGGCGATCGCCTCGGCGTCCTCGGGGGAGGCGACGGGCAGCGCGAAACCGGCCTTCTTCGAGCCGGTCAGGGCGCGGGCGGCCGAACCGGCGGCCCGGCGCAGCGCCTCGGTGTCGTACGCCTCGTCCTTCTGCGGGACCGGGCCGAGCCCGACCGCGACGACGACCGGGACCTTGAGACCGGCGGGTGCGGGGAGCTTGATCGCCTCGCCCTCGGCACCCGCGGCGCCCAGGGCCTGCAGGACGGTGGCGAGCTTTCCGTCGAACGCCTTGTCCACGGCCTCGGAGCCCGGTGCGAGGACCAGACTCCCAGCCTTGGACCCAGAGCCCTTGGCGACGCCGACGACGAGTGCGTCGGCGCGCAGCGTCGCCGCACCGGCAGTGCTGAGAGTGAGAGCAGTCACGGTGGTGAAATCTCGCTTCCGTTGAGTTCGTTGTCGGTCTGTGCTGGCCGAGGGGGTGGCCGACCGTGCCCGGCGCATCGTAGACGTCGCCGCAATGTGCCGGGAATGAGCCTACGCGCGCCCTTGGTGCGGGAACACGGCGGCGGGCCGTCGGTGGCTCGTTGTGGCGCCGCGGTCCCCGGTCCCGGACGGCCCGGCCGGGGCCCGTGCGGCCGGAAGGGACGGTGGACGTAGGGTCGTTGGAGGTGAAAGGCCCTATGGGGGGAGAACCATGCGCGCCCATGGGGTCGCAGGCACGACGCGAGGAAGACGGGCGCTGCCCGTCGCCGTACTGATTCTGCTGGCCCTGCTGGCCGGCTGCACCTCGGCACCGGAACCCGCCGGAAAGGACCACTGGCGGCCGGCGGCGGGCACCCGCTGGCAGTGGCAGCTCTCCGGCAGACTGGATCCGACGGTGGACGTCCCGGTGTACGACATCGACGGCTTCGACCACGGGGCCGAGGCAGTCGGGGATCTGCACCGCCGGGGCCGCAAGGTGATCTGCTACCTCTCCACCGGTGCCTGGGAGGACTTCCGTCCGGACGCCGGGAAGTTCCCCGCCTCGGTACGCGGCAAGGGCAACGGCTGGGACGGGGAGTACTGGCTCGACATCCGCCGCACGGACATCCTGAAGCCGCTGATGGAGCGGCGGATCGAGATGTGCGCCGAGAAGGGGTTCGACGCGGTGGAGCCCGACAACATGGACGGCTACCGCAACCGCACCGGCTTCCCGCTGACCGCCGCCGACCAGTTGCGCTACAACCGGCTCATCGCCCGGCTCGCCCACCGCCACGGGCTCGCCGTCGGCCTGAAGAACGACCTCGGGCAGATCCCGGAGCTGGAGCCGGACTTCGACTTCGCGGTCAACGAGCAGTGCGCGCAGTACGACGAGTGCGAGGAGCTCACCCCGTTCGTGAAGGCGGGCAAGGCCGTCTTCCACGTCGAGTACGAGCTGCCCGTCGCCCGGTTCTGCGCCGGGTCGCGGCGGCTGGGGCTCAGCTCGCTGCTGAAGAAGTACGAACTCGGGGTGTGGCGCCAGGAGTGCCCGAAGGGCCGCACGCAGAACGGCTAGGAGCTTTCGGCCCGGTCGGGCACCGGCACGCGAGCCCGGCCTGATCCGGCCGAGAGGCCCTAACCGAACGTCAGGGCCACCAGGGCCGCCGTGGCCGCGGTCTCCGCCAGCGCGCCGAACACATCGCCGGTCACCCCGCCGAAGCGCCGCACACAGTGCCGCAGCAGGAGCTGGGCGACCCCGAGCGCGGCCACCGCGGCCAGCGCGTGGCGCGGCGCCCCGTACCCGCCGAGCAGCGCACCGGCCCCCGCGCAGCCCGCGACCACCACGGTCCCGACCGCCACCGCGCCGTACGCCCAGCCCCGCCCGTACAGCTCGGCCAGCGCGGCGACCTGGGCCAGCAGCACGAACAGCAGGGTGATCACACCGAACGGCCCAATGTCCGACTGCTTCATGATCCGAAGGGCGTCGTCGGCGGGCTTGCCGCTGCCCAGGCCGTCGGCGGTGTCCGCGAGACCGTCCAGATGCAGACCCCGGGTCAGTGCGGCGGGCACGGCGGCCGAGGCGACCGCGGCGAGCAGCGGTGCCGAGCCGAGCAGCAGCAACAGGCCGCCGGCCGCCGCCGAGAGCAGCCCCACCACGAGACCGGCGAGCGGCGCGCACAGCATGCCGGCGCGGGCGGCCCCGCGGTCCCAGCGGGTGACGCGGACGGGGAGCACGGTCAGGGTGCCGAAGGCGAAACGGATGCCGTGGCTGTTCAGGGAGGTCACGGCGCGCAGGCTAATCGGTGCGCCGGGCCGATAGATTGCCCGTAACACGACAGACCGGGGCATGAGCGGCTTATCGGGAGTGGGTGGCATGGGTCACTGGTTCGATCAGAACATCGTCGAGCCGGGGAAGCTGCCGCTGCTCCTCGCCCTGGCCTCCTTCGTGCTCACCTTCGCGATCACCCGGATCATCACCCGGATGATCCGGGCGGGGAAGGGCCCGTTCCGCAACATCACACCCGGCGGGATGCACATCCACCACGTGGTCCCCGGGGTGGTGCTGAGCGTCGTCGGCGGCTTCGGCGCGGTCGCCAGCGGGCGGGCGGGCGTCACCGCGGGAATCTGCGCCGTGGTCTTCGGCGCGGGCGCGGGGCTGGTGCTGGACGAGTTCGCCCTGATCCTCCATCTCGACGACGTGTACTGGACCGAGGAGGGCCGCCAGAGCGTGGAGGTGGTGGTCCTCACCGCGGCGCTGGTGCTGCTGGTGCTGGCCGGTTTCTCACCGCTCGGTGTGAACGAGCTGAGCAGCGACGAGCAGCAGGACCGGCTCGGCGTCGTCCTGACCCTGATCGTCAACTTCTGCTTCGTGCTGATCGCCCTCTTCAAGGGCAAGGCGCGGCTCGCGGTCGTCGGCACGCTGGTCCCGTTCGTCGCGCTGATCGGCGCGGTCCGGCTGGCCCGGCCGACCTCGATGTGGGCCAGACGCTTCTACCGCAACCGGCACCGGGCCCGTGCCCGGTCGGTGCTGCGCGCCTACCATCACGACGTGCGCTGGGTGGGTCCGCGGCGCAGGTTCGAGGATCTGATCGGCGGCGCACCGGACCGGGTGCCGCTCCCGGGGCGCAAGCCCTGATCCCGTGGCCGGTCCCGGCGGGGCGCGCGGACGCACATCAGGAGGACGGCGGCGATCGCCACCAGGTGCTCCTTGCCCGCCAGATTGTTCTTCAGGACCACCTCGGCCACCATCGCCGCGATCACCAGCGCCCCGGTGAAGCGGGCCCGGTGGACGTAACAGAGGTAGACGGCGAGGCCGACCACCGCCGCGGACGGCCCGGTGTCGGCGATCCGGGCGTCCGAGGCCGGCAGCCCGAACAGCCCGTCCGGGCCGAGCGCGACACCGATCCGCGCGTACAGCGTCCCGGCCAGCGTCGCCACGTACGCGATCAGCAGCGTGCGCCACCGCCCCAGGCAGATCTCGGCGGTGCCGAACACCATCAGGATCTGCACCAGCGCCCCCCATACCGGCAGATCCGGCGCCGGCACGAACAGCGACAACGGCGTACGCAGCAGGGAGACCGGCAACGGGTCCTCGGCCTGCACCGTCCCGAGGGTGTGCACCACCCCGAGACCCCACGAGTGCTGCTGCAGCGCGTGGAGCAGCGCCGTCAGACAGACCGCGGCGATCGTCATCGGGACGGCCCGCAGCCGGTCGGCGGCGAGCGCCGCGCATACGGTCGCCGTCAGCGAACCCCATTCGCGGCGAGCCGCCCGGCGCAGTGCGCGCACGGGTCTCATCCATCGGCCCCGAGATGCGAGCGGTGCAGCCACTTGGGCAGACCGGGCGCCTCCAGGAACCCTTCGGCGCGGCCCGCCGCGACACCGATGCGCAGCAGGTCCGAGCTCTTCTCGAACAGCATGAAGCGTGGCTCCCAGATCGGCCGGTACTTGGCGTTGGCGCGGTACAGCGACTCGATCTGCCACCAGCGCGAGAAGAAACTGAGCAACGAGCGCCACAGCCTCAGCACCGGGCCGGCGCCGAGCCGCGAACCACGCTCGAAGACGGACCGGAACATCGCGAAGTTCAGTGAGACCTGCGTGATCCCGATCTCCTGGGCGCGCTGGAGAAGTTCGATGACCATGAACTCCATCAGCCCGTTCTCCGCTTCCCGGTCACGGCGCATCAGGTCCAGCGAGAGTCCGTTCGGCCCCCAGGGCACGAAGCTCAGTACGGCACGCAGCTCGCCCGGAGTGCCCTCCTCGGTGGCGGCGTTGCGGCATTCGAGCATCACGCACCGGCCGTCGGCCGGATCGCCGAGCCGGCCCAGCGCCATCGAGAAGCCGCGTTCGGTCGCCCCGTCGCGCCAGTCGTCGGCGCGCCGCACCAGTTCGGCCATCTCGTCCTCGGGGATGTCCGCGTGGCGGCGGACGGTCACCTCGTACCCGGCGCGCCGGACCCGGTTGTAGGCCTGGCGGACGGTCCGCATCGCCCGCCCCTCCAGGGTGAACTCGGCGGTCTCCACGATCGCTTCGTCGCCCAGCTCCAGGGCGTCGAGGCCGTGCCGTGCGTAGATCGTGCCGCCCTCCTCGCTCACCCCCATCACCGCCGGGATCCAGCCGTGCTCGCGGGCCTCGGCCAGCCACGGATCGATCGCCCCGGGCCAGGCCTCCGGGTCGCCGATGGGATCACCTGAGGCGAGCGAGACCCCGCCCACCACCCGGTAGGTGACGGCGGCCTTCCCGGTGGGGGACCAGATGACGCTCTTCTCCCGGCGCAGCGAGAAGTAGCCGAGCGAGTCGCGCTCGCCGTGCTTCTCCAGCAGCGCCCGGAGCCGGGCCTCGTCCTCGGGGGTGATCGGGTCGACGGCCCGGCGGGACCGGAACGCCGCGTACACGACGGCGATCAGCAGCAGGGTGGAGAGCACGTTGATGGTGACGTTGACCCAGCCGGGGGCGGTGATCCCGGGGAAGTCGACGTCGTTGTCGGCGATCGAGACCAGCCGCAGCGCCCCGTAGCGCCACCGGTCCAGGAAGGACGCCCGGTAGCCGTCGGACGCGGTGTTGGTGAGGGTGACCAGGCCCGCGGCGAGCAGTGAGGTGACCAGCAGCCCGCCGATCGCGACGGCGGCCGCCAGTTTCGGGTTGGACCGGTCGCCCTTCGCGTAGAACTCGCGCCGGCCGAGGAGCAGCGCCAGCACGAAGGCGGCGGTCAGCGCCAGCGAGATCCAGTTCTGCGGATACCGCCGGACCTCGGGGAATGCGATCACCAGGGCGAAGAGGAGCAGCAGCAGGCCGCTCACCACCATGTTCACGATCCAGGCGGCCCGCTTGCGGCGGCGCATGGTGATCGCCAGGAAGAGGGCGACGACCCCGGAGGAGAAGCCCGCGGTGAGCAGGTAGGGGGTGAAGTAGTTCTCCGTGTTGTGGCGGCGCAGATCGTTGCCGAGAGAGACCCAGACGGCGCTCAGAAAGTTGATGAACGACACGACGCGCAGGTACCAGATGGCGAATGCTGCGCTGCGCCGTGACCGGACGGTACTCGGTGCCCGGACGGTGCCCCGCCCGGATTCGTCGGTGGCCAATCGGACCTCTCCCATGAAAAGCGATCATATGGTGCATCGCACTGCATGAGGGACTGCGCTGCGGCCGGTGTCCTGCGGCCGCAGCGGCGCCGGTCCGTGAGGATCAGGTCGCGTCGCCGTATGCGGCGCCGGCCCCGGCCTCCTCGTCGGCGCCGTCCTTCTCCCCGGCGACGGGGTCGCGTTCGGGCAGCTCGGCCGCGAGTGCGGCCGCGGCCCGGACGAGCGGGAGTGCGAGCAGTGCCCCGCTTCCTTCACCCACGATGACGCCGTGGTCCAGCAACGGGTTGAGCGCCAACCGGTCCAGCGCCTTGGCCTGGGCCGGCTCACCGCTCGCCTGACCCGCCAGCCACCAGTCCGGCGCCCGGAAGGCGGCCCGCTGGCCCACCAGCGCACAGGCCGCGGAGACCACGCCGTCCAGGATCACCGGCAGCCTGCGCACCGCGCACTGCAGCAGGAACCCGGTCGTCGCCGCCAGATCCGCACCGCCCACCGTGGCCAGCAGCTCCAGCTGGTCACCGAGGACCGGCCGGGCCCGCCGCAGCGCGTCCCGGATCGCCGCGCACTTGCGCATCCACGCCAGGTCGTCGATGCCCGCGCCGCCGCGCCCGGTGACCACCGAGGCGTCCGTACCGCACAGCGCCGCGATCAGGGTGGCCGCGGCCGTGGTCCCGCCCACGCTCAGATCGCCGAGCACCACCAGATCGGTGCCCGAGTCGGCCTCCTCGTCGGCGATCGCCATGCCGAGCCGTACCGCCCGCTCGGCCTCCTCGGCCGTCAGCGCGTCCTCGATGTCGATCCGGCCGCTGCCCCGCCGCACCCGGTGACGTACCACCGGCTCGGGCAGCAGCTCCGGATCGCAGTCCAGACCGGCGTCGACGATCCGTACCGGTACGGAGAACTGCCGGGCCAGCACCGCGAGCGGCGTCGCACCCTCCAGGGTGGCCCGCACCAGTTCGTACGCGCTGCCGGCCGCGCGCCCGGAGACATCCAGCCCGGCGACCCCGTGATCACCGGCGAAGAGCACCACGCGCGGCTGCTCGATCGTCTTGACCGGTACGGACTGCTGAGCGGCCGAGAGCCATTCGCCCAGCTCGTCCAAGCGGCCGAGGGAGCCGACGGGAACGCTCAGGCGCTCCCGTCGTTCCTCGGCATCGCGCCGTACGCCGCCGTCGGGGCGTTCGATCAGGTCGGAGAAGTCGTCCAGATTCACGGGGGTCTGCCTCGCGGGTCGATGCGTCGAGTGGGCCGGTGAGCCCGGCGGCGGGCTCACTGCGGAACAGTACCCGCCGCGTTTTCGGCGCCCGGCCGGACCGCGGCCCCCGCGGCCGGGGCACGGACGGCCCCGGTCAGCCGCGCAGCACCAGCGCCTGCCCGGCCACCACCAGCAGCACCTGCTCGCACTCGTCGGCGAACGCGGCGTTCAGCCGGCCCAGCTCGTCCCGGAAGCGCCGCCCGGCGGCCGTCGCGGGCACCACGCCCGAACCGGTCTCATTGGTGACGGCGACGACCGTGCGACGCGTTCCGCGGACCGCCGCGACCAGCTCGGCGGTCCGCTTGTGCAGGGCGTCCTCGCCGCCCCCGGTCCACGCCTCGTCGTCCCAGGCGTCCACCCGGTCCATCGCGTCGGTCAGCCAGAGGGACAGGCAGTCGATCAGCAGCGGCGGCCCGTCCGACTCCAGCAGCTCCACCAGCTCACAGGTCTCCTCGGTGCGCCAGGCGGCCGGCCGGCGCTCCCGGTGCAGACCGACCCGGGCCGCCCACTCGGCGTCGCCCTCCCGGCCGCCGCCGGTCGCCACGTACACCACCTCGGGGAGCGTCTCCAGACGCCGCTCGGCCTCCACCGACTTTCCCGATCTCGCCCCGCCCGTCACCAGCGTGCGCCGGGGCACCGACGGAACCGCGTGGTACTCGCCCACCACCAGAGTCGTCCCGTCCGGCACGGCCCGCGCGCCGGCCGCCGCGAGCCGCCGGTCCAGCTCGGCCCCGGGCGGCGCGGCATGGTCCAGGTGGACGGCCACGATCTCGGTGGCCGGGCCGATCGCCTCCACCGCCCGCAGCCGCGCCACCGCGTCCGGCCGCCCCACCACATCGCCGACCACCATGTCGTACGGCTCCGCCACCCGGTCGGTGAGACCGGCGGGCGCGGCGCCCGGCGGCATGTACAGCAGCCGGGGGCCCGACGGTCCGGTGACCTCGTACCCGGTCCCCGGCGCGTCCATCGGCACCGCCCGCACCCGGTGCCCGCTGATCAGCGTCAGCACCCGTCCGTCCGGAACCCGCCCCGCCGGGGGCAGCCCCGCCGGCAGCTCCACGGCGGGCCCGTCGTGCGGATGGGTGAGCAGCACCTGCCGCACCCCGGTGAGCGAGTGCCCCGCACGGGCCGCGGCGAACACGGCCCCCGGAGTGAGATCGAGCAGCAGCGCGTCGTCGACCAGCAGCGCGGTCGCGGCCCGCGAGCGCGCCCCGCGGGCGACGGCGCAGGCGGCGCAGGGACATTCGGGCTGCGGCAGCCCGTCGGGGGCTCCGGTGCCGAGCAGAGTCAGTTCCACGCCTTCGATCCTCCCGTGTCCGTGCGGCCGGTGCACGGCCTGGGGCCTCTCGTCCGGATGCGGGGCAGGCCCCGGCCCGCCGGTCAGGCACTAGGCTGCGGGGCAGCAAAGCGACCCAGGAGGCGGACATGGCGTGGACGTGGCGGTTCGAGAAGTCCGACGGTACGGAGACGGAGCCGGCCCTGCAGCCGGAGGAATTCACCACTCAGGGCGACGCGGAGTCCTGGATCGGTGAGTACTGGAAGGAACTCCTGGACGGCGGGGCGGACCAGGTGACGCTCTTCGACGACTCGACGAAGATCTACGGCCCCATGAGCCTCCAGGCGGACCAGGGCTGATCCGCCGCCTCGCGCGAGGAGCGCTCCGGATCTCCTCGTCTCCTCGCGCGAGGAGTGGCGTCAGATCTCGCCCAGGGTGACCTTCGCCGTCTTCTCCGCCCCGTCGCGCAGATACGCCACCGTGACCTTCTGGCCGGGTTTGTCCGAGGCCAGCGCCTCCGAGAGCGATGTGATCGTCGTGACCGGCAGGTCGTCGATCCCGACGATGATGTCGCCGGCCCGCAGTCCCGCCTTGTCCGCGGCACCGTTCTTCGTCACGTCGACCAGGGCCACGCCGGCCGGCTGGTAGTTGTCGTCGACGACGGTGCGACCCGTGATGTCCAGGGCCGCCCGGCCCGAGTCGATGACCCTGCCGCTCTTGATGATCTGGTCGGCGACCGTCTTCACCATCGACACCGGGATGGCGAACCCGATCCCCGGCGCCGCGCTGCCGCCCAGCTCCGGGTCGGTCGCCGCCAGGGTCGGGATGCCGATCACCTCGCCGGCCAGGTTGACCAGCGCACCCCCGCTGTTGCCCGGGTTGATCGCGGCCGAGGTCTGCACCATGTTCGCGATCGTCGCGCCGGTGCCGCCGCCCGCGCGGCTCTCGCTGACGGTCCGGCCGAGCGCCGAGACGATGCCCTGGGTGACGCTGGAGGACAGTCCGAGCGGCGAGCCCATCGCCAGCACGATCTGCCCCACCTCGACCTTCGCCGAGTCGCCGAACTTCGCGGGCTTCAGCCCGTCGGGCACGCTGGCGAGCTTGATGACGGCCAGATCCTGCTCCGGGTAGGAGGCCACCAGCGCGGCGTTCAGCACCTTCTCGCCGGTCGCGACGGTGACCTTGAACGTCCTTTCGTTGCCGACCACATGGGCATTGGTGACGATGTGGCCCTTGGTGTCGTAGACGATGCCGGAGCCCAGGCCCTCGGTGGTCTGGATCTGCACCACCGACGGCAGCACGTCCTTGATCACGGCCTGGTAGTCGCTCTGCAGATCGCTCGCGGTCCGGGTCGCGGAGGCCGGATCGCTGGGGTCGGGCCTGGGCGACTCGGAGGCCGCGTCCGAGCATCCGCTCACCAGGGCGATCGCGCAGATCCCTGCGGCCAGGGGCAGCAGCAGCCGGCGGACGCGGGCGCGGGAGTGGAATATATCCATGCTCCGATTGTTGCTTTTGCCCCTTTTGGCGGCCTCTTGGGTTCGGCCGGTCGGGGCACGGCGCCGGGCAGCCCCGGCGACCCGCTCCCGTGTCCGCTCAGCCCCGGACCCCGCACAGGTGCAGCAGCGCGGCCACCCGGCGGTACGGATCGGTCCGCCCGGCCCGGTCCTCCGCGGCGAGCACCTGCTCCAGCTCGGCCGCGGCCGGCAGCTCCACGTCGTTGCTCACGTTGTCCGTGAAGACGCGCACCCCGTACCAGGCGTGCAGCGGCGCCGCGATCCCGGCGAGCGTGGCCGTCAGGGCGTCCAGCCGGTCGGCCCGCACGGTGAGGCCCAGCCGGTTGGTGTACGTGTCCGTGTCGAACGAGGCCAGCGCCCCGTCCCAGTCCCCGGCGGTCCCAGGCCGCATCGCCAGCGCGTCCGCGTTCCGTACGAGCAGCGAGAGCAGTCCGCCCGGGGCGAGCATCCGGGCCAGGCCCGCCAGCATCGCGTCCGGATCCCGGACATACATCAGCACGCCGTGGCAGAGGACCACGTCGAAGCTGCCGGGCAGGAAGTGCACCCCGGTGTCCAGGCCGTTGCCCTCGATCAGCCGTACCCGCTCACGGATGCCCGCGGGCTCGCTGCCGAGCGCCTCCCTGGCCACCCGCAGCATCTCGGCGTCCGACTCCAGGCCGGTCACCGTATGACCGGCCCGCGCCAGGCGCAGCGCCTGGGTGCCCTGGCCCATGCCGACGTCCAGCACCCGCAGCCGCTGCCCGACCGGGAAGCGGGCCGCTATCTGCTCGTCGAGCTGCCGGGCCACCAGCTCCTGGCGGACGGTGTTGCGCAGCCCGCCGAGCCCCTTCAGCCACACCGAGGAGGCCCCGGAGAACCCGGTCACGGGAACGGCATCGTCCAGCCGGCCGGCGGACGGACCGCCGACCGGGCCGGAGATGTGCGTACTCAGGGCCGCTCTCCACGCTTGACCTGCGGCTTCGGCAGCCGGAGGCGACGCATCTGAAGCGTGCGCATCAGGCCGTAGGCGACCGCGCCACGCTTGGGCGTATCGGGGAAGCGCTCCTTGAGCTGCTTCTTCAGACGGATCGAGAGACCGATCGAGTCGACCACGATCAGCACGATCACCACGAGCCAGAGCAGCAGCGAGATGGTCTGGATGTTCTGCACCTGGATCACGCTGAGAATCAGAATGATCACGGCGAGCGGCAGGAAGAACTCCGCGATGCAGAAACGCGAGTCCACGTAGTCGCGGACGAAGCGCCGCACCGGGCCCTTGTCGCGAGCCGGCAGATAGCGCTCGTCGCCACTGGCGAGCGCCTCACGCTGCTTGGCCATGTCCACACGGCGGGCTTCGCGCTGCCGCTTCATGGCCTCCTTGCGGTCGAGCGGCGCGCCACTGGAGGCGCGACGGCGCTGCGACTGGGCATCGCTGCGCTTGGGGGTGGGGCGACCTTTGGGGGCCTGCGGGTCGCGGGGCTGCTTGGAGAGGTCCGCCGTCACCTTGCCGGTGGGCGCCTTCTCTTCCTTCGAACGGCTACGGAACACAAGGCCCAAGGGTACGGGTTCGTTTGCCACGACCCCAGGCCGGTCGGGAACGATCCGGCAACGGCCTGCGTCCTCGCAGGTGTACCGGGGTGCCCGGTACGGGTGACGTGACCGGGTCTCCCTTACCCCCGCCTACTCCTTGGGCCGGAGTGGTGACCTGGTGCAGTCGTCCTTGGGTAGGAGCA
The DNA here is from genome assembly GCF_038448545.1 of Streptomyces sp. CLV115. Classification (NCBI taxonomy): domain Bacteria; kingdom Bacillati; phylum Actinomycetota; class Actinomycetes; order Kitasatosporales; family Streptomycetaceae; genus Streptomyces; species Streptomyces sp. CLV115. The sequence continues at coordinate 6,633 of NZ_JBCEWQ010000151.1, read as the reverse complement.
CATCCTTGCTCGAACAGTGCGGTAATAGAGGCAGGGCCCGTACTGTGGGTTCTGTTGGAGTGCTGGAGCTCAGTCCGTCAGAAGGGGGCGCGCGAAGCCCATGAGCGGTGTCATGAAGCGTATGGGGATGATCTTCCGCGCGAAGGCAAACAAGGCCCTTGACAGGGCCGAGGATCCGCGCGAGACCCTCGATTACTCGTACCAGAAGCAGCTCGAACTGCTTCAGAAGGTACGTCGCGGTGTCGCCGACGTGGCGACTTCGCGCAAGCGGCTGGAGCTGCAGCTGAACCAGCTGCAGGGACAGTCGTCCAAGCTGGAGGACCAGGGCCGCAAGGCGCTCGCGCTCGGCCGCGAGGACCTGGCCCGCGAGGCGCTGTCCCGGCGCGCCGCGCTCCAGCAGCAGGTCACCGACCTGGAGACGCAGCACACCACGCTGCAGGGCGAGGAGGAGAAGCTCACCCTCGCGGCGCAGCGGCTGCAGGCCAAGGTCGATGCCTTCCGCACCAAGAAGGAGACCATCAAGGCCACCTACACCGCCGCCCAGGCGCAGACCCGGATCGGCGAGGCCTTCTCCGGGATCTCGGAGGAGATGGGCGATGTCGGCCTGGCGATCCAGCGGGCCGAGGACAAGACCCAGCAGCTGCAGGCCCGGGCCGGCGCGATCGACGAGCTGCTCGCCTCCGGCGCCCTGGACGACCCGACCGGCACGGCGAAGGACGACATCGCCGCCGAGCTGGACCGGATCTCCGGTGGTACGGATGTGGAGCTGGAGCTCCAGCGCATGAAGGCCGAGCTGGCCGGCGGCTCCACCCAGCAGGCGATCGAGGGCGGCCCGCAGGACGCCGCCCAGCAGCAGTCGTCGCAGTCCCCGCACAGGTTCGACAAGAGTTGAGGCGGCGTCATGATCGTACGGATCATGGGGGAGGGCCAGGTCGCACTGGCCGACAGTCATCTCGCCGAGCTCGACGGGCTCGACGACGAACTGCTCGCCGAGATGGAGAGCGGTGACGGACCGGGATTCCGGACCACTCTGCACGCGCTCCTGGCCAGGGTGCGCGAGCTCGGCACAGCGTTGCCGGACGACTCCCTGGAGCCGTCCGAGCTGATCCTGCCCTCTTCCGACGCGACCCTCGAAGAGGTGCGCGCCATGCTCCGCGACGACGGGCTGATCCCCGGCTGACGCCGCTCTCCCCGCTCCAGCACACGTATGAACCCGTGCCCCGGGTCCGGTCCGCCGGACCCGGGGCACGGGCGTGCCCGGAGTCCTTCGCACGGGATCCGGTCGGATTCCCCCGCGACACGCCGTAACGTAGCTTGACGTGACCACCCTCGGAACCGGGGTTCGGCGCGTCCGGCACTGGCCGCGCGACCATCCCCTCGCGCTGGACGCCACCCTGGCCCTGGCCGTACTGGTGGTGATGGTCGTCGGATCGTTCGTCCACCCGCGCTCGGGGGAGGGGCCCTCCTTCGGAACCCGTCCGCCCGCGGTCAGCGGTGTGCTGCTGATGGTGGCCGGCGCCGTGGCGCTCATCTGGCGGCGGCGCAGTCCCATGGCGGTGCTCGCGGTCACCGCCGGGCTGACCGTCGTCGAGCTGGTGAAGTCCGACCCGCCCGCACCCGTGGTCATGGCCACCGTCATCGCGCTGTGCACCGTCGCCGCCCGCACCGACCGGCCCACCACCTGGCGGGCCGGCCTGCTCACGGTGGCCGTGCTGACCGGCTCGGCGATGCTCTTCGGCGCGGCGCCCTGGTACAGCCAGGAGAACTTCGGCGTCTTCGCCTGGACCGGCCTGGCCTGCGCGGCGGGGGACGCCGTCCGTTCCAGGCGCGCCTTCGTCGACGCGATCAGGGAGCGGGCCGACCGGGCCGAGCGCACCCGCGAGGAGGAGGCCCGGCGGCGGGTCGCCGAGGAGCGGCTGCGGATCGCCCGCGATCTCCACGACGTCGTCGCCCACCACATCGCCCTGGTCAATGTCCAGGCCGGGGTGGCCGCCCACGTCATGGACAAGCGTCCCGACCAGGCCAAGGAGGCGCTCGCCCACGTCCGGGAGGCCAGCCGTTCCGCGCTCGACGAACTGCGGGCCACCGTCGGGCTGCTGAGACAGTCCGGCGACCCGGCGGCGCCGACCGAACCCGCACCCGGCCTCGCCGTCCTCGACGCACTGGTCGACACCGTCCGCCGGGCCGGGCTTCCCGTCGACGTGGTCTGCACCGACCGGCGGCCCCCGCTGCCCGCGGCCGTCGACCTGGCCGCGTACCGGGTCATCCAGGAGGCGCTGACCAATGTCCGCAAGCACGCGGGCCCCGGGGCCCGGGCCGAGGTGAGCGTCGTACGGGTCGGGGCCACGGCCGAGGTCACCGTGATCGACAACGGCTCCGGCGGGGGCGGCTGCCACGGCGACGGCGGCGGGCACGGCCTGCTCGGCATGCGCGAACGTGTCACCGCGCTCGGCGGCACCCTCACCGCCGGGCCCCGCTACGGCGGCGGATTCAGGGTCCATGCGATCCTGCCCGTCGAGGCCCGCACAGGAGAGTCCGGGGAGCCGGGCGCGGTGGGCCGGACGGGGGAAACCGCATGACAGAGCCCATCAAGGTGCTGCTCGTCGACGACCAGGCGCTGCTGCGCAGCGCCTTCCGGGTGCTGGTCGACTCGGAGGCCGACATGGAGGTGGTCGGCGAGGCGGCGGACGGCGCGCAGGCCGTGGAGCTCGCCCGCTCGACCGGCGCCGACGTGGTGCTGATGGACATCCGGATGCCCGGCACGGACGGACTCACCGCGACCCGCATGATCAGCGCCGATCCCGAACTGGCCGGCGTGCGGGTCGTCATGCTCACCACCTTCGAGGTCGACGAGTACGTGGTGCAGTCGCTGCGCGCCGGGGCGTCCGGCTTCCTCGGCAAAGGGGCGGAACCCGAGGAACTGCTCAACGCGATCCGTATCGCCGCGGGCGGCGAGGCGCTCCTGTCGCCCGCCGCGACCAAGGGGCTGATCGCCACCTTTCTCGCGCAGGGCGGCAGTTCGGACGGCGAGGGGCCGAGCGCCGCGGAGTACACCGACCGGCTCGCCGCGCTCACCGGCCGGGAGCGCGAGGTGCTCGTCCTGGTCGCCGGCGGCCACTCCAACGACGAGATCGCCGAGCGGCTCGCCGTCAGCCCGCTCACCGTCAAGACCCATGTGAACCGGGCGATGGCGAAGCTGGGCGCCAGGGACCGGGCTCAATTGGTGGTAATTGCCTACGAATCAGGCCTGGTGCGCCCCAGGGTGGAGTGAGGGGTGGAGATACGGCGTACTCCACCTGCGGTATGCGCGGCATAAGAAAGCGACCTGGGATTGACGCCCCGGGCCCTGCCGGCAGGCGATCGTATAGATGGGCCGGGTCTGTCCCTCAGCCACCCGCCCACCTGCCGCGTAAGCCACAGAAGAGAGACCCACCCATGTCCTGGCTGTCCAGATTCAGCCTCGCGCAACGGGCCCTGATCGGTTTGATCTCGATCGTCGCGCTCGTATTCGGGGCGATAGCGATCCCGCAGCTCAAGCAGCAGCTGCTGCCCACCATCGAACTCCCGATGGTGTCGGTCATCGCCCCCTACCAGGGTGCGTCCCCCGATGTGGTCGAGAAGCAGGTCGTCGAGCCGCTGGAGAACTCGGTCAAGGCCGTCGACGGCGTCACCGGGATCACCTCGACCGCCAGCGAGGGCAGCGCCGTCGTCATGGCGTCCTTCGACTTCGGCAGCGAGGGCACCAAGCAGCTCGTCGCCGACATCCAGCAGGCGGTGAACCGCGCCCGCGCCCAGCTCCCCGACGACGTCGACCCGCAGGTCATCGCCGGTTCGACGGACGACATCCCGGCCGTCGTCCTCGCCGTCACCTCCGGCAAGGACCAGCAGGCCCTCGCCGACCAGCTGGACCGCACGGTCGTCCCCGCCCTGGAGGACATCAGCGGCGTCGGCCAGGTCACCGTCGACGGTGTGCGGGACCTCCAGATCTCCGTCACCCCCGACGACAAGAAGCTCGCCGAAGCCGGCCTGAACGCCGGCACGCTCTCCCAGGCCCTCCAGGCGGGCGGCGCGACCGTCCCCGCCGGTGCCTTCTCGGAGTCGGGCAAGAGCCGCACCGTCCAGGTCGGCGGCGCCTTCACCTCCCTGAAGCAGATCGAGAACCTGCGGGTCACCGGTCAGGACCCCGCGACGGGCAAGCCCGGCTCGCCGGTCCGCGTCGGTGACGTCGCCACCGTGAAACAGGAGCCGTCCACCGCGGTCTCCATCACCCGTACGAACGGCAAGCCGAGCCTCGCCGTGATGGCCACGATGGACAAGGACGGCAGCGCCGTCGCCATCTCGGACGCGGTCAAGGACAAGCTCCCCGACCTCCGCAAGGACCTCGGAGCCGGTGCCGAACTGACCGTCGTCTCCGACCAGGGCCCCGCCGTCTCCAAGGCGATCTCCGGTCTGACCACCGAGGGCGCGCTCGGTCTGCTCTTCGCCGTCATCGTGATCCTGGTCTTCCTCGCCTCGCTGCGCTCGACCCTGGTCACCGCGGTCTCCATCCCGCTCTCCGTGGTCCTCGCGCTGATCGTGCTCTGGACCCGTGACCTCTCGCTCAACATGCTCACGCTGGGCGCGCTGACCATCGCGATCGGCCGCGTCGTCGACGACTCGATCGTGGTCCTGGAGAACATCAAGCGTCACCTCGGCTACGGCGAGGAGCGCCAGTCGGCGATCATCACCGCGGTGAAGGAAGTGGCCGGCGCGGTCACCTCCTCGACCCTCACCACGGTCGCCGTCTTCCTGCCGATCGGTCTCGTCGGCGGCATGGTGGGCGAGCTCTTCGGCTCCTTCTCGCTGACCGTCACCGCGGCCCTGCTGGCATCCCTGCTGGTCTCGCTGACCGTCGTCCCCGTCCTGTCGTACTGGTTCCTGCGCGCCCCGAAGGGCGCCACCGAGAACCCGGACCAGGCGCGCCGCGAGGCCGAGGAGAAGGAGGCCCGCAGCCGGCTCCAGAAGCTGTACATCCCGGTGCTGCGCTTCGCCACCCGGCGCCGTATCACCAGCATCGTCATCGCGATCGTGGTGTTCCTCGCCACCTTCGGCATGGCCCCGCTGCTGAAGACCAACTTCTTCGACCAGGGCGAGCAGGAAGTCCTCTCCATCAAGCAGGAGCTGGCCCCCGGCACCAGCCTGGCGGCCGCCGACAAGGCGGCCAGGAAGGTCGAGAAGGTCCTCACCGAGGACGAGGGCGTCAAGGACTACCAGGTCACCGTCGGCTCGTCCGGCTTCATGGCGGCCTTCGGCGGCGGCACCGGCGCCAACCAGGCCTCCTACCAGGTCACCCTGAAGGACTCGGGCGACTTCGACGCCACGCAGAAGCGCATCGACACCGCGCTCGGCAAGCTCGACGGCATCGGTGACACCACCATCGCCGCGGGCGACGGCTTCGGCAGCCAGGACCTCAGCGTCGTGGTCAAGGCCTCCGACGCGGACGTGCTGAGGAAGGCGTCCGAGCAGGTCCGGGCCGGGGTGGCCGGGCTGAAGGACGTCAGCGACGTCCAGAGCGACCTCGCGCAGAGCGTCCCGCGGATCTCGGTCAAGGCCACGCCCAAGGCCGCCGAGGCCGGCTTCAACCAGGCCACGCTCGGCGCGGCCGTCGCCGGAGCGGTGCGCGGCACCCCGTCCGGCAAGGCGATCATGGACGACACCGAGCGGGACGTTGTCATCAGGTCCGCCCACCCGGCGACCACGATGGCCGAGCTGAAGAACCTCTCCCTCGGCCCGGTGAAGCTCGGGCAGATCGCCGACGTCGAACTGGTCCCCGGCCCGGTCTCGATGACCCGGATCGACGGCCAGCGCGCCGCGACGATCACCGCCAAGCCCATCGGTGACAACACCGGTGCGGTCGGCACCTCGCTCCAGAAGAAGATCGACGAGCTGAAGCTCCCGGACGGTGCCACCGCCACCATCGGTGGTGTCTCCGAGGACCAGAACGACGCGTTCCTGAAGCTCGGCCTGGCCATGCTGGCCGCGATCGCGATCGTCTTCATGCTGCTGGTGGCGACCTTCAAGTCCCTCGTCCAGCCGCTGATCCTGCTGGTCTCCATCCCGTTCGCGGCGACCGGCGCCATCGGCCTGCTCGTGATCACCGGCACCCCGATGGGCGTACCGGCGATGATCGGCATGCTGATGCTGATCGGCATCGTGGTCACCAACGCGATCGTGCTGATCGACCTGATCAACCAGTACCGGGCCCAGGGCATGGGTGTCGTCGAAGCGGTCGTCGAGGGCGGCCGCCACCGGCTCCGCCCGATCCTGATGACCGCACTCGCGACCATCTTCGCCCTGCTCCCGATGGCACTCGGCGTCACCGGCGAGGGCGGCTTCATCTCGCAGCCGCTCGCCGTGGTCGTGATCGGCGGCCTGGTCACCTCGACCCTGCTGACGCTCCTGCTGGTGCCGACGCTCTACGCGATGGTGGAGCTCCGCAAGGAGCGCCGCGCGAAGAAGAAGGAGGCCAAGCGCGCGAAGAAGGCGGGCCTGCCCGCCCCGGCCCCCACGGAGGCGGCCGCCTCCGAGGAGCCGGAGCCCGCGAAGGCCTGATCCGCCCGGTACGACGGCGGGGGGCCCCCCCCCCCCCCCCCC
>NZ_JBCEWQ010000150.1:0-21155 GCF_038448545.1 Streptomyces sp. CLV115 | reverse complement strand
GCCCGCCCCCCAACTGCCGCTCCTGGAGCGCGCACAGGAGCGCGAACGGCTGGTGCGCCTGCTGTCCCAGGGCCGCTCGGTGCGGCTCACCGGACCGGCCGGATCCGGCCGTACGGCACTGCTCGACGCCGTCGCGGCCGACTGCGCCGGCCTCGCACCGGACGGAGTCGTACGGCTCAGCGGCTACAAGCGCAACGCCACCGAGCTGCTGTACGGGCTCTTCGAGGCCGTCCACGACGCACCGCTGCACCGCCCCGACCGCACCCGGCTGCTCGACCTGGTCCGGGGCATCGGCGCCGTCGTGCTCCTCGACGACCTGGAGTTCGGCGGGGCCGCGCTGGAGGAGCTGCTCGACGCGACCCCGGAGTGCGCCTTCCTGTTCGCGACCGTTCCGGACGTCGCCGCGCCCACCACCGACTCGCAGCTCGAAGAGGTCTTCCTGGCCGGCCTCGGCCGCGGCGCGGCGGTCGATCTGCTGGAGCGGGCCGTCGAGCGCCCGCTCACCGACGAGGAGGCGAACTGGGCGGGAGACCTCTGGTTCGAGTCCGAGGGGCTGCCGCTGCGCTTCGTCCAGGCCGCCGCCCTGCTGCGCCAGCGCGACCTGCTGCGCACCGACCCCGAGGCGTACGGCGAGTACGGCGACCTGTCCGAGGACGCCCCGTTCGGGCACGACCAGGCCGTCGACGGAGTCCACATACCGCTGCCCAGCCTCGGAGAGGGCGCGGCACCCGCACCGCTGCTCGCCTCCCGGCTGAGCGGGGCCGCCCGCGACACCCTGCGCTTCGCGGTGGCCCTCGGCGGCGAGGTGCCGCACCAGGCCCATCTGCCGGCGCTCGTCGGGGACACCCACGCGGACGCCGCGCTCGGCGAGCTGGCCGGCTGCGGGCTGCTCTCCCCGGCCGGTGCCCGCTACCGGCTCGCCGCCGGAGTCGTCACCCAGCTGGAGGCCGCCGGATACGGCGAGGACGCCACCGAGCGGGCCCGCACCGCCGCCCAGCACTACACCTGGTGGGCAGGGCATCCCTCGGTCACCCCCGAGCGGGTGGCGGCCGAGGGCGACGCCGTCGTCGCGGCGATGGCACAGCTGGTGCCCGGCGACGGGGCGGGGCAGACCAGCGTGGCCGTGCTGCTGGCCCGCAGCGCCACCCCGGCCTTCGCGGCGGGCCTGCACTGGGGGGCCTGGGAGAAGGCGCTGCGGATCGGCCAGGAGGCGGCCAGGATCGCCGGTGAGGTCGCCGAAGAGGCGTACTTCCACCACGAGTTGGGCGTGCTCGCGCTCCTGGCCGGCAATCCGGACCGGGCCAGGGCCGAGCTGGAGACCTCGATCGGCATGCGCGGTGCGCTCGCCGACAAGTCCGGTGCGGTGGCCGGGCGTCGCGCGCTCGCCCTGGTCGCGGACCGCGCCGGCGGCCCGCTGCCCGTCGTCCTCACCCCGCCCGGGGACGAACTGCCCGTCCCGCGCGCCGAGGAGCAGACGACGCCGATCGCCGGCGTGCAGCCGTCCGTGACACAGACCCTTTCGAGGCCGTACCAGGACGCCACCGCGGTGATCTCGCGGCAGAGCGCCCCGGCGGCCGGCCGGAAGGCCGGGGGCGGGCGCTTCTCGGTGCTCGCCGGGGCCCGGCGCAATCTGGTCGCGACGGCCGCGGGCGTACTCCTGACCGGTGTGCTCGGCACGGTGGTCGCACTCGGGCTGACCTCGGGCGACGACGACGTCCAGGGCAACCAGGACGTCACCACCGAGCAGTCGCAGAGCCCGCAGGACGGCGAGGACGAGATCCCGGCCGACAGCCCGGCCGACGGTTCGGCACCGGCCGGCCCGGCATCCGGCAGTGGCTCGGCGACGCCCGGCCCGTCGAGCAGCGCGATCACGCCGAGCGGCAGCGGCACGCCGTCCGCGGACCCGACGGGACCGAGCGACACCCCGTCGTCGGACACCTCGTCCAGCAGCAGGCCGCCGTCGCACGGGCCGACCAAGTCGCCCACCCCGACGAAGTCGACCAAGCCGACCAAGTCCCCGTCCCCGACCGCCACTCCGACGGAGACCGAATCCCCCAGTCCCACGGACACGGCCACCGAGCCCGAGCCGTCCTCGCCCGACACCTCCGACTCGGCGAACGGACCCTCGTCCTCGTTCTCGTCGGCGGCGAGCGCGGACAGCGGCCCGGCCGTCGCCTGAGCCGCCCCTGAACGAACGAACGCCGGACGTGACACGCACGTCCGGCGTCGGAACCGGTGAGGAGTGGGGAAGCGGGCGGGTCAGAACAGCCGGAGCTTGTCGTCCTCGATGCCGCGCATCGCGTCGTAGTCGAGAACGACACAGCCGATGCCGCGGTCCGTCGCCAGCACCCGCGCCTGCGGCTTGATCTCCTGGGCCGCGAAGACGCCCTTCACCGGGGCGAGATGCGGATCGCGGTTGAGCAGTTCCAGATAGCGGGTCAGCTGCTCCACGCCGTCGATGTCGCCGCGCCGCTTCAGCTCCACCGCGACGGTCCCGCCGTCGGCGTCCCGGCACAGGATGTCGACCGGCCCGATGGCGGTGAAGTACTCACGGCGGATCAGGGTGTAGCCCTCGCCGAGGATCTCGATGCGGTCGGCGAGCAGCTCCTGGAGGTGCGCCTCGACGCCGTCCTTGATGAGACCCGGGTCGACCCCGAGCTCGTGGGACGAGTCGTGGAGGATTTCCTCCATCGTGATGATCAGTTTCTCGCCCGCTTTGTTCACCACGGTCCAGACGTCCGCGGTGTCGCCGGTGCCCTCCTTCAGCGTGCAGGGCGGTGACATCCAGTTGAGGGGTTTGTACGCCCTGTCGTCGGCGTGGATCGACACACTCCCGTCCGCCTTCACCAGGATCAGACGGGGAGCGGAGGGCAGGTGGGCCGTGAGCCGGCCGGCGTAGTCCACGGAGCAGCGGGCGATGACGAGACGCATGGTCGGCAACGCTACTCGACGAGGGGTGCTCCACGCGATTCTCCCCCTGCCACTCCCGTCACCCTACTCACGCAGAAGGGGCGCAGTCGGGGCTTGCCCCTCTTTGCGCCCCTTCGTTATTGGCCGGTTGTGTTCCCAATCTCCTGGTGCGGCCCGGACCGCACCCTTACCGTGGAAGCAGGAGGTCGCCGTCTGTGTACGCTGCGTCGCCGTCCTCCTTCCCTGCCCGTAAGGCCCCGGCCCGGCGTCGGGGTCGCGAGAGGAGAACCCATGTCGCTCGACGTCTCACCGGCGCTGTTGGAACAGGCCGAGCGAGGCGAGGTCGACGAAGCCGACTTCGTCGACTGCGTCCGGACCTCCCTGCCCTACGCATGGGAGATGATCAGCTCTCTGGTGGCTCAGCTGAAGGTCGACGGCGGAGAGTTCGCCGACAACCAGACGCCCCCGCCGGACGAGCAGGCACGTGGTCAGCTGCTGCGCGCGCTCGCGAGTGATGCGATCCGCGGCGCACTGCAGCGGCACTTCGGGGTGCGTCTGGCATTTCAGAACTGCCACCGCGTCGCGGTGTTCCCGCTGGACCCGTCGGTCGACGAGCGTCTGGCCCGCTTCACCTCGGTGAGGGGCCAGCTGCTCAACCAGTCGCCCGAACTACGGGACTGCTAAACGCTTGCTGCCGTTCCGGACCGCGATCGATCGGCGCAATTGGTTCCGGAGCGGCAGCCCCCGTACCTTCCTCCTGCCCGTCAGGTGAGCAGCGGGAGCACCTCGGTGCCCAGCCGCGCCACGTTCTCCTCGGTGGCCGCCAGGTCACCCGAACCCTCCACCAGGAGCGCGAAGCGGGTGATGCCCGTCCGCTCGGCGGTGGCGGCGAGCCGGTCGGCGGCGAGCCGGGGCGGGCCCACCGGATGAATGCCGCACAGCAGCTCCGTGTACGCGACCGGATCGCGCATCACCCGGTGCCGGCCGTCGATCGTCACATGGGCGTCCAGCCCCTGCCGCAGCCAGCCCGGCATCGTCTTGACGAGCGTCTCCGTCGCCTCCTCGGGCCGGTCGGCGATCTGGGCCACCCCGGCGGACACGTGCCCGGCCTCGCGGACGCTCTCGGGCGAGCGGCCCGCAGCGAGTGCGGTGGAGCGCCACAGCGCGACCATGTCGGCCTTCTCCTGGTCCCCGCAGTGCATCCCGAGCAGCATCGGCAGGCCGTTCTCCGCGGCGAGCTTCACCGTCTTCGGGGAGGTGCACGCGACGACCACCTCGGGGCCGCCGGGGCTCTCGCCGCCGTCCCGCGCGAGCAGCTCGTCGGCCCGGGGGACCACGGCGACCTCGCGGAAGCCGTACCGCTCGCCACGCCCGGCCACCCGCGGCTCGGCCAGCCAGTCGAGCAGCAGCTCCAGCGATTCCGGGAAGTCCTTCTCGTACGCCTTGAGGCCCCCGCCGAACACCTCCAGATCCACCCAGGGGCCGCCCCGGCCGACGCCGAGCGTGAACCGGCCGCCGCTGGTGAGATGGAGCAGCGCGGCCTGTTCGCCGAGCGCCACCGGATGCTGGGTGGAGAGCACGCTCACCGCGGTGCCCACCCGGATCCTCCGGGTCCGGCCGAGCAGCAGCGCGGCCAGTGTGACGGCGGACGGGCAGACCCCGTACGGCACGAAATGATGCTCTGCCAGCCAGACCGAGTCGAGGCCGGATTCCTCCGCGACCTCGGTGGACCGGATCGCGCGGTGCAGCGCCTCCCCCGGCCCCTGCCCCGGAAACTGGGCTGCCAGTACGAACGTTCCCACACGCATCGCCAATTGCCTCCTTGCGGCCGACGCGGCTCTCCCCTATTGAGCAACAACGTCTGACACGTGCCAAAGGCACGGTCCATTGGCAGGTTGTTGCGATTTTCCGGTAACTCATCCCTCCCGGGACACCGGCCCGCGCGGCGCCGGACGCCCGGGTCGGCCAAATGGCCCTACGCTGGACGGGAACTGCCCAGCCTGCCCCGTGAGGTGTCACGTGTCCCCGCGCCGCAACCGCCCCCGAGGCGGCGAGAGTCCCCACGACAGCACAGCGGAGCCGGGGGCCCGCTACGGCGGCGGGGGACGGGCCGAGGAGTGGCAGGGCGAGCAGTGGTCCGTCCGCCCGGTCAGCGGCGCGAGCGCGGCGGGCAAGCGCTACCGCTGCCCCGGCTGCGACCAGGAGATCCCGTCCGGCGTCCCGCATCTGGTGGCCTGGTCCGAGTACGGCGGCATCGACGACCGCAGGCACTGGCACAAGGCGTGCTGGAACGCGAAGGACCGCCGCACCACACAGGTGCAGCGGTCCAGGAACGCGCCTCGCCACTGAGCCTCTCGGGACGGTTCAGACGTCCCGGCGGTCCAGAGCGGCGAACGCCCCGAGCAGCGCCACGGCCGCGAGGCCGAGCATGATCCACAGCGGGTCCCAGCCCGACGGTCCCGAATCGGCGACCGAGGTGGAGTAGAACGCGCTGAGCTGGTTGGGGATCGAGTACTCGAAGAGCTTCATCCGCAGGTCGGAGAGCGACTCCGCGAACATGAACATGGCCAGCACCAGCGGCAGCAGCACCACACCGATCATGATCGTGATCGCGCCGGCGGAGTGCCGGATGAGAGCGCCGACCGCGAGCGAGAGCAGCCCCAGCGCCGCGGTGTAGAGGCCGACACCGACCGTCGCGCGCAGCCAGTCGCCGCCGGAGGGCGCCGCGCCGCCGATGATCGCCGTCTGCAACACCGCGACCAGCGCGGTCGTCACGGTCGTGATCACGAAGGTGAGCAGGAAGAAGACGATCGCCTTCGCGCTCAGCACCCGGGCCCGGCTGGGACAGGCGGTCAGCGTCGTACGGATCATGCCCGTGCCGTACTCCGACGCGATGGTCATCACACCGAGCGTGATCACGCAGATCGAGCCCAGCAGCACCCCGAAGAATCCGAAGCTGAGCACCGGCGTCGAGTCGAGACCGGCCCCGGAGGCCCTGACGGCGATCGCGGCGAGCAGCCCGATGCCGAGCAGCAGCACGATCATCACGCCGAGCGTCCACATCGTGGAGCGCACCGAGCGGATCTTGGTCCACTCGGAGGCGATCGCGTCGCCGAGGGTGGCCCGGCGCATCGGGATCGGCGAGGTGTACGGACCGGCCGGAGCGGCCGGCGGGCTCTGCTGCGGGGCCTGCTGCTGCGGCGCCTGCGGGGTCGGCGGCGTTGTCATCGGGCGTCCTCGCTGGATTCGCGCTTGGTCAGGTCCGGGGCGGCGGCGGGGGCCGGCTCGGCCGGGGGGCCCGCGTACGGGTTCTGTCCGGGCGGCGGCGGGGCGTACCAGTTCTGCTGAGGCATCTCCGGCGGCTGCTGCGCGTACCCGTGCTGCGCGTACGCGTCGGGCGACGGCTGCTGCAGCCCCGCCTTCTGGTCCGTCGTCGAGCGGTAGTCCACGACGCCCTGGGTCATCCGCATGTACGCCTCCTCCAGCGAGGCCTGGTGCGGCGAGAGCTCCCACAGCCGGACGTCCGCCTCGTGCGCCACGTCGCTGATCCGCGGCAGCGGCAGCCCGGTGACCCGCAGCGCCCCGCCCGGCTCGGACATGACCTGTCCGCCGGCCTCGGTGAGGGAGGCGGTCAGCTTCTCCCGCCGCTCCGCGGGACCGTCCGCGACCCGCACCCGGGCGAAGTCGGCCGAGTTGGCCGAGATGAAGTCCTTGACGCTCATGTCGGAGAGCAGCTGGCCCCGGCCGATCACGATCAGATGGTCGGCGGTGAGCGCCATCTCGCTCATCAGGTGGCTGGAGACGAAGACCGTACGCCCCTCGGACGCCAGCATCTTCATCAGATTGCGGACCCAGAGGATGCCCTCGGGGTCCAGGCCGTTGACCGGTTCGTCGAAGAGCAGCACCTGCGGGTCGCCGAGCAGCGCCGCCGCGATGCCGAGCCGCTGCCCCATGCCGAGCGAGAAGCCCTTGGACCGCTTGCGAGCGACGTCCTGGAGGCCGACGACCCCGAGCACCTCGTCGACCCGGGCGGCCGGGATGCCGGCGAGCTGGGCCAGCGAGAGGAGGTGGTTACGGGCGCTGCGCCCGCCGTGCACCGCCTTCGCGTCCAGCAGCGCGCCGACCTGACGCGGTGCGTTCGGCAGGCTGCGGAAGGGGTGGCCGCCGATCGTCACATGGCCGGACGTCGGCTGGTCCAGGCCCAGGATCATGCGCATGGTGGTGGACTTGCCCGACCCGTTGGGACCGAGGAATCCGGTGACGGCGCCCGGCCGCACCTGGAAGGAAAGGTTGTGCACGGCCGTCTTCGCGCCGTAGCGCTTGGTCAGGCCGACTGCCTCGATCATGCTCCAGCCCCATCGACTCACATCTGTCGTCGGGGCCCAGGCCATGTGGCCGCACGCCCCCGTAAGAGTTAGGAGGATATCCAGGCATTGACGGTTCCGGCCAAGCCGTTGTGTCGTGCGTCGCTTCGGGGCGGAGCGGAGGCGAGGCTTCCGGGCTGCTCGGAACGGCGCGCGGTGCTGCCCGGCGAGCGGTCAGGCGTCGCGCCTCTTCAGTACGACATAGCCGCCGATCAGCGCGGCCGCCACCCAGGCGACCAGAATCCCGAGCCCTCCCCACGGCCCGTACGGGGCCGGATTGCTGTTCATCGCGTCGGGGACCACCTGCATGATCTTGGAGCCGGCCTGGTCGGGGAAGTAGCGCGCGACCTTCTTCGCCCCCGGCACCGCCGACAGGATCTGGGAGACCAGGAAGAAGAACGGCATCAGGATGCCGAGCGACAGCATGGAGCTGCGCAGCATCGTCGCCACGCCCATCGAGAAGATCCCGATCAGCCCCATGTAGAGGCCGCCGCCCACGACCGCGCGCAGCACGTTCTCCGCGCCGATGTCCGTGTGGTGGTCGCCGAGCAGGGCCTGCCCGAGGAAGAACGAGACGAAGCTGGTCGCGAGGCCGACCACCAGGGCCAGCACCCCGGCCACCGCGATCTTGCTGAACAGGAACGAACCACGCTGGGGCACCGCCGCCAGCGAGGTGCGGATCATCCCGGAGCTGTACTCCGTACCGATCACCAGCACACCGAAGACGACCATGGCCAGCTGACCGAGGACCATGCCGGAGAAGCTGATCAGGGTCGGGTCGAAGGTGGCCCGCTCCGCCACCGGGAGGTCGTCGAACTGGGAGTTCATCAGGGCGCAGAGCGCCGCACTCATCGCGACGGTGACGACGAACGCGGAGATCAGCGTCCAGACGGTCGAGGAGACCGTACGGATCTTGGTCCACTCGGAGGTCAGGACCGCGGGTACCGATGCCATCGTCGTCACACCTCCTTGCCGCTGCCGGCGGCGGGGCCACCGGACTGCTGGTTCCACTGTTCGCCCCACTGCGGACCCGTCGGCGGTGGCGCCGGGGCATGGTCCGCGTGCGCGTGGTACTCCACGGAGTCCGCCGTCATCTGCATGAACGCCTCCTCCAGGGAGGCCCGCTGGGCACTCAGCTCGTGCAGCACGATCTGGTGCTGCGCGGCGAGCTCGCCCAGCGCCTCGGTCGTCGCGCCGTCGATCTCCAGCGTGCCGCCCCCGGTCTCGACCACGATCAGCCCCGCCTCGTGCAGCACGTCGCGCAGCCGCTCCTGCTGCGGCGAGCGCAGCCGTACGTAGCTGCGGGAGTTCTGGTGGATGAAGTCGGCCATCGACGTGTCGGCGAGCAGCCGGCCCTGACCGATCACGATCAAGTGGTCGGCGGTGAGGGCCATCTCGCTCATCAGGTGCGAGGAGACGAAGATCGTCCGGCCTTCCGAGGCGAGCGTCTTCATCAGATTGCGGATCCAGTGGATGCCCTCGGGGTCCAGGCCGTTGACCGGTTCGTCGAAGAGCAGCACCTGCGGGTCGCCGAGCAGTGCCGCCGCGATGCCGAGCCGCTGGCCCATGCCGAGCGAGAAGCCCTTGGACTTCTTCTTCGCCACCGCGGTCAGCCCGACGGTGTCCAGCACCTCGGCGACCCGGCTCTCCGGGATGCGGTTGCTCTGCGCGAGACAGAGCAGATTGTTGTACGCGCTGCGTCCGCCGTGCATCGACTTGGCGTCCAGCAGCGCACCGATGTACTTCAGCGGCTCTTCCAGCTCGCGGTAGTGCTTGCCGTCGATGCGCACCGAACCGCTGGTCGGGTTGTCGAGATCGAGCATCATCCGCATCGTCGTGGACTTGCCCGCCCCGTTGGGCCCCAGAAAACCCGTCACCATTCCGGGTCTGACCCGGAAGGAGAGCCGGTCGACGGCAACCTTGTTGCCGAAGCGCTTGGTGAGGCCATCGAGCTCGATCATGCGTTCACGCTAGAACGGCCGCGCGCCCGGCGCCACCACAAGGGCGGAACCGGGCGCGCAAGGGGTACGGCTGACGTACTCGGGGTCAGCGACCCTGCTGAGCCGGAACACCACGGGTGACCGGCTCGTCGTCGGCGGGGGTGCCGGCGGCGGCGACCGCGGCACCGGTCAGCGTGGCCAGCATCTCGCGGACGTTGGTCAGCTGGGCGTTGATCGAGTCGCGGCGGTTGGTGAGCGCCGCCAGCTCGCGCTCCGATTCGCTGCGGATCCGGTCGGCCTTGGCGTTCGCGTCGGCCACGATGTCCTCGGACTGGCGCTGCGCGGTCTCCACCGTCTGACGGGCCCGGCGCTCGGCGTCCGTACGGAGCTTCTCGGCCTCCAGGCGGAGCTGCTCGGCGCGGTGCTCGATCTCGGCGAGACGCTTCTCGGCCTTGGCCTGACGGGACGCGAGGTCGCGCTCCGACTGGTCGCGGCGCTTGGCCAGGTTGGTCTCGAAGTCCGCGGCGGCCTGGGCGGCCTTGGCGCGGGTCTCCTCGAAGAGGGCATCCGCCTCCTCGCGCTTCTGCGCGGCGTCCTTCTGGGCCTCCGTACGCAGCGAGCCGGCCTCACCCTTGGCCTTCTCGACGATCCGGACGCCCTCGTCCTCGGCCTTCGCCTTGCGCTCGGCGGCGAACGTCTCGGCGTCGTTGCGCACCTGCTGGGCGGCCGACTCGGCGAGCTCGCGGTGCTGCTCGGCGGCGCGACGGGCCTCCTCGCGCAGGTCCTTCGCCTCCTCCTCGGCCAGCCGCAGGATCTTCTCCACACGGGCGCCGAGTCCGGCGTACGACGGCTCCGCGTCGTTCACCTGGGCCTGGGCGTTCTGCGTTTCGAGGTGGAGCTCCTCGATGCGCTTTTCCAGAGACGTGATGCGGGTGAGAGCACTATCACGGTCGGCGACGAGCTTGGTAATGCGGTCATCCACCTGACCGCGGTCGTATCCACGTCGCACGAGCTCGAAGCCGAAGGGGGAGGAAGGGTCGCTCATGGGGTTCCTGTCGAATGAGACCGGTGAGGTGTTAGAGGGAATCCTAGGGGCCGGGACGGCGTGTCATCGAGCGGATGCCCGTTTGATCTGGAGAATGACACCTCTTTTGAGTGGCTGAGCCCCGCAACCCTTGCTACTCGGAGGGTTGAACGTTCCTGACAGAGCATGGGAAATGGCAAGACGACTACCCCTCGGACGACTTGCCACTCGATCGAGTGCCTGCTGAGGCGCCGGCCTTGACGCCGCCGGCGGAACCGCCCGAGCCCTTGCCGCCGCCGGGCGTCTCGAAGGACTCCAACGCCTCCAACACGTCCTGGACGCGCGAGATCTCGGTGTTGATGTCCTCGCGCCGGCGCACCAGCAGATCGAGCTCGCGCTTGCCGTCGTCGACCGTACGCTTCGCCTCGACCTCGGCGTCGGCGCGCAGTTTCTCGGCCTCGCGGACCAGCGTGGCCTTCTTCTGCTCGGCCTCCTTCAGCAGCGACTCGGCCCGCTTCACCGCGGCGATCCGGACCTTGCTCGCCTCCGAATTGGCGTCCGCCAGCAGCTCCTTGGCCTTGGCCGCCGCCTCGTCGCGCTGCTCCGTCGCCGCCTTCATCAGGTTGTCGACGCGCTCGCCCGCCGTCTTCATCTGCTCGGACGTCTCCCGCCGGGCGCGGTCGTGCAGTTCCTCGATCTCGCCCTCGATCCGGGCCCGCAGCTCCTCGGCCCGCTCCCGGATCGCCGTGGCGTCCCGGCGCGCGCCGACCAGCAGTTCGTCCGCGTCCGTACGGGCGCGCTCCACCAGGGAGTTGCCCTCGACCGTCGCCTCCGAGGTGATCCGCACGGCCTCCTTGCGGGCCGCGCCGACCATCGTGTCGGCCTGCTTCTCGGCCTCGGTGGCGGCGCGCAACGCCTCCTCCTGGGCCTTGTTGACGAGCTGATCGGCCTGCTCCGCGGCATCGGTCCGGCGCTTCGCCGCGGCCTCCCGGGCCTCGTCGAGCAGCCGGTCCGCCTCCTGGCGGGCCTCCGTGCGCATCTGCTCGGCCGCCGACTCCGCCTCGGCGCGCAGCCGTTCGGACTCCTCGCGGGTGCGGGCCGCGTGCTCCTGCGCCGAGCCGACGGTGGCCGCCGCCTCCGCCCGCAGCCGCTCGGCCTCGCCCGCGGCCTCGTCGGCCAGCCGGTCCGCCTGCTGCTTCGCGTCGTCGACCAGCGCGGTGGCCCGCTGCGTCGCCTCCTCCACCAGTCCGGTGGCCTGCTGCGTCGCCTCTTCCACGAGCCCGGTGGCCCGCTGCGTCGACTCCGTACCGATCCGCTCGGCCTCGCTCGTCGCCTCGCCCACCAGCCGGTCGGCCTGGGTCGCGGCGTCGGAACGCATCCGGTTGGCGTCCTCGCGGGCCTCCGCGCGGCTGCGCGAGGCGTCCTGCTCGGCCGAGGCCAGTGCGTCGGAGGCCTCGGTGCGCATCCGCTGGCTGTACTCGGCGGTGTCCGCCCGCAGCCGCTCCGACTCGGCGATCGCGTCCGCGACGGTCCGCTCGGCCATCGCCTTCGCGGCCTCGGACTCCTCCTGCGCCTCCCGGCGGATCCGGGACGCGTCCTCGCCGGCCCGTTCCCGCTCGGCGTGCGCGTCGGTGCGGACCCGGTCCGCCTCCTCCTGCGCCTCGGACTTCGTCCGCTCCGCGACGTGCTCGGCGGTCGAGCGCAGCCCGGCGATCTCCGCCTCGGCCTGCTCCTGCAGCCCGCTGACCGAATCCCGCACCTGCTGGGCGGTCTGCTCGGCCGCGGAGACCAGCTCGGTCGCCCGGCTGTCCGCCTCCTCGACCAGCCGCTGGGCCTCGGCCTGCGCCTGCTCGACCCGCTTGCGGGCGGAGGCGAGCAGCTCCTCGCTCTGCTCGCGGGCCCGCTCCCGCTCCTGGTTCGCCTCGGCGCGCGCCGAGGCGAGGGTCTCCTCGGCCTCCCGGCGGCGCCGGTTCGCCTCCTCCTGGGCGGCGGCCAGCGCCTCGGCGGCCTCCGTGCCGACCCGCTCCGCGGCGGCGGCGGCCTCGGACCGCACCCGGTCGGCGCTCTCCTGCGCCTCGGACTTGAGCCGCTCCGCCTCGGCGGCGGCCTCGGACCGCAGCCGCACGGCGACGGACTCGCCCTCCGCACGGGCCTGCGAGGCGTCCGCCGCGGCCTCGTCGCGCAGCCGCTCCGCCTCGGTCTCCGCCTGCTCCCGCAGCGCCCGGATCCGTTCGGCGGCCTCCGCGCGCAGCCGCTCGGACTCCTCGTTCGTCTCGCGCCGCAGGCTCTCCGCCTCGGCGCGCGCGTCGCCCAGCGCCTGTTCGGCGTCGGCGACCCGGGTCTCGGCCTCGGTGTGCAGCCGGGTCAGCTCCTCGGCCGCCTCCGCCTGCCGGGCCGCGACCGCGCGCTCGGTCTCCTCACGCAGCTCCGCCGCGGCCTGCTCGGCCGCGGTGGCGGTCGAGGACGCCTGCTCCTCGGACTCGGTACGCAGCTGCTCGGCCTCGGCGCGGGCCCGCTCCAGGGCCTCCTCGGCCTGCTTGCGCAGCGCGCCGGCCCGCTCGGCCGCCTCGCTGCGGACCCGCTCGCTCTCGGTGCCCGCGGTGGACCGCAGCTCCTCCGCGTCGGCCTTCGCCTTGGCCAGCAGCTCCTCGGCGGTCTTCGCGCCCTCCTCGATCTGCTGGACCGCCTCGCGGCGGGCCTCGCCGCGGATCCGCTCGCCCTCGGCGACCGCCTCGGAGCGCAGCTGCTCGGCCTCGCCCCGCAGCCTGCGGGCCTCCTCCTGGAGCTCGACCGTCTTGGCCCGGTACTCCTTGGTGTCGTCCTTGGCCGCGCCCTTGAGCTGGTCGGCCTGCTCGGCGGCCTCGCCGCGCAGCCGGTCCGCCTCGGCCTCCGCCTCACGGCGGATCCGGTCGGCCTCCTCGCTCGCCGCCCGGGTGGTGGACCTGGCGTCCTCGGACGCCTTGGTCAGTACCTCCTCGGCGCTCCTGGCGGCCTTGGCGAGCTGGGCCGCGGCGTCCTCGGCGGCGGCCGTGCGGGCCTTCTCGGCCGCCTCGGACTTCAGCCGGTCCGCCTCGGCGCGGGCGTCGGCGAGCGCCTGCTCGGCCTCCGCCTTGAGTGTCTCGGCGTCCTTGGTGGCCTCGCCGACCAGCCGGGCGATCTCCGACTTCGCGGTCCGGGTGCGCTGCTCGTTCTGCGACTCGGCGGCGGCCAGCCGCTTGACCGCGGCCTCCTTCGCCTCGCCGGTGACCTTCTCGGCCTCCAGCCGGGCCTCGCGCAGCTGGGTCTCGGCCTCCTGCATGCGCTGCTCGGCGGCCCGGTTCAGCTCGGCGGTCTGCTGCCTGGCCTGCTCGGTCTCGGCCGACGTCGACGTACGCAGCTGCTCGGCGTGGCTGGTGGCCTCCTGCGCCTGGCCGGCGGCGGCGTCCAGCAGCCGCTCGGCGTCCTTGCGGGCGCGCAGCAGGATCGCCTCGGCCTCGGCCCGGGCGGTCTCCGACTCGGAGGTGACCCGCCGGCGGGTCTCCTCCGCCAGCCGGCCCGCCTCCGCGCGCGCGGCGGACAGGGACTGCTCGGCCTCGGCCCGGGACTCCTCCAGCAGCCGTCGGGCCTGGGACTCCGTACGGGCCCGGAGCTGCTCGGCCCAGGCGACGTTCTCGTTGACGTGGGACTCGACGGTCTGGCGGCGCTCCGCCAGCTCCTGGTCGAGCCGCTGGCGCCGCTGCACCGCCTCGTTGTGCAGCTCGGCCTGGAGCCTCGCCTGGTGCTCGGCGTGCTCCTGGAGGATCCGCTGCGTCTGGGCACGGGCGTCGCGGAGCTCCCGCTCGGCGTCGGTCCGCAGCTGGTCCGCCTGGATCTGGGCGTTGCGGAGCAACTGGTCGGCCTGATAGCCGATGTCCGCGCTGTCGTACGCGGGACGGGTCGCGAGATTGCGCCGGGCCTCGTGCAGCTTGGCGCGCAAGACCTCGACCTGGTATCCGAGGTCCTCGGCGTGCTGGACGGCCTTCTCCCGGTCGGTCTTCAGCCGGTCCATCTCGGCTTCGAACCGCGAGAGATGGTCGTCGTCAGCTCGGTGGCTCTCCTGGCGTTCGTAGCCCCGCACTGCGCGGTCCCATCCTTCCCCGAGCTCTCAACTTCTTCCCCAAACTCTCAACTTCGTTCGAGCAGGGGATGCCCCACTGAGCAGGGGAGGCCCCAACCCTGGTCGCAAGTCTCCAACGAGTACCGTTCACCGGTGAACGGTCCCCCCGGGGAATGGTGACAGATCAACGGCTGGGGACGCGCCGCGGCCCCGACCCGGCCCCGGCCCGGAATCGCCCACTCTACCGGGCCGGGTATGCGGAGGTCAGTGCTCCGCTGCGGACGTGACCAGTTCGGTGAGGACTCCGTGGCAGTCCTTGGGATGCAGGAAGGTGATCCGGGACCCCATCGAACCCGTCCGGGGCTCCTCGTACAGCACCCTGACGCCCTTCTCCCGGATGTCCGCGGAATCCGCGTCGACGTCCGCGGTGCCGAAGGCGATGTGGTGGACGCCCTCCCCGTTCTTGGCCAGCCACTTGCCCACCGCCGAGTCCTCCCGGGTCGGCTCCAGGAGCTGGAGGTAGGAGGCGCCGCCGTCGGACGTATCGTTGATCTTGAGCATGGCCTCCCGTACGCCCTGCTCCTCGTTGATCTCGGAGTGGTACACCTCGAACCCGTAGGTCGAGCGGTAGAACTCGACTGTCCTGTCGAGGTCGAAACAGGCGATCCCGATGTGGTCGATTCGCGTCAGCATGGAACCAGTGCAGCGCCACACGGATGGTTACGCAACGTGCGCGCCGTCACACCCGCTGCCGGATGACTGGCGAGGTACCGCTCAGTACATTCAAGTAAACCCTCGTTCACTCCTCATCCCAAGGGGCGCCCCTCATGTCTGGAACGACCGGTACCACCTCAGTGATCGTCGCGGGCGCGCGTACGCCCATGGGCCGCCTCCTCGGCTCGCTGAAGAGCTTCTCCGGCTCCGACCTCGGCGGCTTCGCCATCAAGGCCGCGCTGGACCGGGCCGGCATCGGCGGCGACCAGGTCGAGTACGTGATCATGGGCCAGGTGCTCCAGGCCGGCGCGGGCCAGATCCCGGCCCGTCAGGCCGCCGTCAAGGCGGGCATCCCGATGAACGTTCCCGCGCTCACCGTGAACAAGGTGTGTCTGTCCGGGCTCGACGCGATCGCGCTGGCCGACCAGCTGATCCGCGCGGGTGAGTTCGACGTGGTCGTGGCCGGCGGCCAGGAGTCCATGACCAACGCCCCGCACCTGCTCCCCAAGTCCCGCGAGGGTCACAAGTACGGCGCGATCGAGATGCTCGATTCCATGGCGTACGACGGTCTGACCGACGCCTACGAGAACATCCCGATGGGCGAGTCCACCGAGAAGCACAACACCCGCCTCGGCCTGAGCCGCGCCGACCAGGACGAGATCGGCGCCCTCTCGCACCAGCGCGCCGCCGCCGCCCAGAAGAACGGCCTCTTCGAGGCCGAGATCACCCCGGTCGAGATCCCGCAGCGCAAGGGCGACCCGGTCCTCTTCGCCAAGGACGAGGGCATCCGCCCCGAGACCACCGTGGAGTCGCTCGGCAAGCTGCGCCCCGCGTTCGCCAAGGACGGCACGATCACCGCGGGCACCTCCTCGCAGATCTCCGACGGCGCCGCCGCGGTCGTCGTCATGAGCAAGGCCAAGGCCGAGGAGCTGGGCCTGGACTGGATCGCCGAGATCGGCGCCCACGGCAATGTGGCGGGCCCGGACAACTCGCTCCAGTCGCAGCCGTCCAACGCCATCAAGCACGCCCTCAAGAAGGAGGGCCTGGAGGCCGGCGACCTCGACCTGATCGAGATCAACGAGGCGTTCGCCGCCGTCGCCGTCCAGTCGATGAAGGACCTCGGCGTCACCCCGGACAAGGTCAACGTCAACGGCGGCGCCATCGCGCTCGGCCACCCCATCGGCATGTCCGGCGCCCGCGTGGTGCTGCACCTGGCGCTGGAGCTGAAGCGGCGCGGCGGCGGTACCGGCGCGGCGGCGCTGTGCGGCGGCGGCGGTCAGGGCGACGCGCTGATCATCCGCGTTCCGGGCAAGTAAGCAGGCAGTACGCGGTACACGTAGAGCACGCAGCGAGTGAACGGAGCGGTGATGGTGGACGTCCCCACCCTGGTCGAGCAGGCACGTGCGGGCCGGCCGCGGGCCGTGGCCCGGCTGATCTCACTGGTGGAGGGGGCGTCGCCGCAGCTGCGCGAGGTGATGGCGGCCCTCGCGCCGCTGACCGGCAACGCGTACGTCGTCGGCCTCACCGGCTCGCCCGGTGTCGGCAAGTCGACATCGACGTCGGCGCTCGTCTCGGCGTACCGGCGGGCCGGCAAGCGGGTCGGGGTGCTGGCCGTCGACCCGTCCTCGCCGTTCTCCGGCGGGGCGCTCCTGGGCGACCGGGTCCGGATGTCGGAGCACGCCTCCGACCCGGGCGTCTACATCCGCTCCATGGCCACCCGCGGCCATCTGGGCGGCCTCGCCTGGTCGGCACCGCAGGCGATCCGGGTGCTGGACGCGGCGGGCTGCGACGTGATCCTGGTGGAGACGGTCGGCGTCGGCCAGTCGGAGGTGGAGATCGCCTCCCAGGCCGACACCTCCGTCGTCCTGCTGGCACCCGGCATGGGCGACGGCATCCAGGCGGCGAAGGCCGGAATCCTGGAGATCGGTGACGTGTATGTGGTCAACAAGGCCGACCGGGACGGCGCGGACGCCACCGCGCGCGAGCTCAACCACATGCTGGGCCTCGGCGAGGCGAGGGGCCCCGGCGACTGGCGGCCGCCGATCGTGAAGACGGTCGCCGCCCGGGGCGAGGGCATCGACGAGGTGGTCGAGGCGCTGGAGAAGCACCGGGCGTGGATGGAGGAGCACGGCGTGCTCGCCGAGCGGCGCACGGCCCGCGCGGCCCGCGAGGTCGAGACCATCGCCGTCACCCGGCTGCGCGAGCGCATCGGTGACCTGCACGGCGACCGCCACCTCGGCGCGCTCGCCGAACGCATCGTGGCCGGCGGCCTCGACCCGTACGCGGCGGCCGACGAGCTGGTGGCGGGGCTCACCGGCGGGGCCTGATCCGACGGTTCGGCCGGGCGGGACCGGGGCGGCGTGCGGGCCGCTCCCGGTCCCGCCCGTGTGTCCGCCCCGGTCGTCCCGCCGGACGCTGCCGCGGATGACGTGTCCGTGGCAGGATTACCGCCGGAACGGGCACGGGGTGCCCGTCGATCCATGCGTGGCGACGGGGGGAGTGGCGCATGCTGGGACCGCTGCGGGAGGACTCGCCGAGACGGATCGGACCGTACGGGATACGGGCCCGGCTCGGCGCGGGCGGAATGGGAGAGGTCTTCCTCGGTGTCCACGACGGCGGCGGCGACCCGGTCGCCGTCAAGACCGTCCGCCGCGACGTGGCCAAGGACCCCGGCTTCCGCAGCCGCTTCCGCCGCGAGATCACCGTCGCCCGGTCCGTCGCCGGACCCCATCTCGCCCCGCTGCTCGACGGGGACGCCGACGCCGAAGTGCCCTGGCTCGCCACCGGATACGTGGCCGGGCCGACTCTCTCGGCCGCGGTCCGCCGGGCGGGCGCGATGGACGAGGCCGAGGTACGGATGCTCGGCGCCGGACTCGCCCGCGCCCTGGCGGCCGTCCACGCGGCCGGGATCGTCCACCGCGACGTGAAGCCCGGCAACGTGATGCTCGCGGCGGACGGTCCCCGCCTGATCGACTTCGGTATCGCCCGCGACTCCGGCGCGACCCCGCTCACCACCACCAGCCGTATGGTCGGCAGCCCCGCCTTCATGTCCCCGGAACACGTGGCGGGCAGCGGACGCGTCGTGCCCGCCTCGGACACCTTCTGCCTCGCCTCCCTGCTCTGTTACGCCGTCACCGGACGCGACCCCTTCGGCGACGGCCCGGTCGCCGCGGTGCTCTACCGGGTCAAGTACGTCGAGGCCGACCTCGACGACGTACCGGACGCGCTGCGGACCGTACTGGACCGCTGCCTGGTGGCGGACCCGGCCGCCCGCCCGTCCGCCGCCGAACTCGCCGAGCTGCTCGACCCCGGCGCGGCCGGGCGGTGGCCGGACGCGGTGGCGCAGCACATCGCCGAGCACGAGCGCGAACTGGCCCGGGTCGTCGCGCTGGGCGCCCCGCTGCTGCCGGGATACACCCCGACGGAGGTGGCCGCCGGCAGCCGGCCCGGGCTCCATCAGCTGCCCACCCAGGGAACCGACTTCACCCCGGGTCTGCACATCGCCCCCACCCAGGGGCCCGGCCTCGCCGCACCCCCGCGCCGCTCCCGGCGCGCCCTGGCCGTCTCCCTGGCCGCGCTGATCGTGCTGGGCGCGGCGACGGGCGGGATCCTGGCCTGGCGCAACAAGGGCGGCACGCCCGGAGGGACCGCGCGAGGTGGCGGTTCGCCCGCCGTCCGCATCGTGGCGGGAGTGGACGAGAACGGGGGACCGGATGCCTCGGGCACGGTTCCGTACGGTCGCGACGTCCGGCCCGCGGGGTGGAAGAAGTCCTGGAAGGGGAAGTTCACGGGGGCGCCGATCGGCTGTTCGGCGGGCCGGGACGTGGTGGTCTGCCGGAAGGTGGACGGTACGTACGAGGCGTTGTCGGCGGCGGACGGGCACCGGATGTGGACGTTCGACTCCGGAGAGACCGGACGGAGCGCGGGCTACGGGCCCCGCAATCAGTTCTTCATGCCGGCCGGTGCCACCCGCCCCGTCGTGTACGACGACACGGTCCTCCTTGCTGTGGGTGACCGGCTGCAGTCGCTGGACGCCAGGACCGGCAAGGTCCGCTGGGAGACCCGGTCGGGCGGCGCGCACAATCTGGACAGCGCGCCGGTCGTCGCCGACGGCCTGGTCCTCGCCGCCACCACAGCGGCTCCCGAGGGAGCGGAGCTTGCCGCGTACGACCTGGGGACCGGCGTCGAGAAGTGGCGCGAGCAACTGGCTCCGCCGGACATCTCCAACGCTCAGAAGGGCAACTTCTGGCCGGTCGCCACCGACGGCAAGGTGGTGTACGCCGTCGGCGAGGACGCACCCAGGGCGTTCCGGCTGAAGGACGGCAAGGCGCTGGGAACGGCCGGCGGTGAGGCCGTCCAGGGAGCCGGTGACGGGACGAACTCGGGGTGCGGATCGCTCCGGGTGCGAGGGGCTTTCGCCTTCTGCACGACCTACGTCATCAACGACGATCCTTCCGGCTTCGGCAAGGACATGGTTGTGCTGCGGCTCGCGGCGGGGACGCTCCGGACGCAGGGCCGGGTGCCGGTCGACTCGTCGCTCGTAGCCGGGGCGACGCTCACCGCGCTCGACGACCGGGTGATCACGATCCGCCGGGGCGACGAGTACGCCGAGAGCGTGCCCGACGAGGTCGTCGTCGTGAGCCGTGACAGCGGCCGGCGGCTCGGTCGGTTCCCGATCGGAGGGAAGGCGGCACAAGGCATGAGCAATCCGGTCTCCAACCCCATGATCGACGCGGACACGGTGGTCTGGGCGGACAGCACGACGCTGTACACGGTTGCGATGCGCCCCGACGGCAGCCTGGGACCACTCGTCAGGACCCGGATCCCCGGCGCCCCGGGCCCGACCAGGACACCGACCTACGACTCCGTCACCAACGGCATCGATCTGGAGCAGGAGCTGCTCGATCCGCAGGTGCTGCCGGTCGGCGGCGTCGTCCATGTCGTGTACGACGACGGCACCACGGTCTCCGTACCGCTGCCCGGATGAACGACGAACCGCTTGGGGGGACCACACAGTGATCGAGCCGCTTCCGCCCGGCCGCGCCCGGCTGATCGGCCCCTACCAACTGCTCGGACTGATCGGCGCGGGCGGCATGGGCGAGGTGTATCTGGCCCGGCCCGCCGGTGCGCCGGATCCGCTCGCCGGGCTGGTCGCGCTGAAGACCGTGCGCGCCGATCTCGACCTCGACGACGGCTTCCGGATCCGCTTCCGGCGCGAGATCGACGCGGCGGGCGCCGTGCGCAGCCGGCACACCGCGTCCCTCGTAGGCGGCGACGCGGGCGGCCGGCTGCCCTGGCTGGCGACCGAGTACGTCCCCGGCCCCTCGCTCGCCGAGGCGGTGATCCGGGGCGGGCCGATGCCCGAAGCCGTGGTGCGCGAGATGGGCGCCGGTCTGGCCCACGCGCTCGCCGACATGCACGCCGTGCGCGTACTCCACCGCGACCTCAAGCCCGGCAACGTGCTGCTCGGTGCCGACGGTCCGAAGGTGATCGACTTCGGGATCGCCCAGGCATTCGACGCCACCCAGCTCACCCGCACCGGGGTCGTGGTGGGCAGCCCCGGCTACATCTCGCCGGAGCACGTCAACGGCTCACGGGCGCTGGTACCGGCGTCGGACGTCTTCTGCCTCGGTGCGGTGCTCGCCTTCGCGGCGACCGGTCGGGGCCCGTTCGACGACTCAGACATGGCTGCCGTGATCTTCCGGATCGCCCAGGGCGAGGCCGAACTCTCCGGTGTGCCCCCGCAGTTGCGCGTCGTGATCGAGGAGTGCCTGCGCAGCGACGCCGGGGCCCGGCCGACGCCCGGGCAGTTGGCCGAGATGTTGGTGCCGGGCCGGGCGACGCCAGGAGCCTTCCCCTGGACGGAAACGGTACGGGGGCAGCTCGCCGCGCACGCGGCGGCGGCGCGTGCCGCAGCGGAGGCGGCGGCCCCGGCCGCCGTCGCACCGCCCGCCCCGTCCGGTGCCCCGCGCCCCGGCGGGCCCGCCCTCGCCCCGACGCCGGTCGTGCCGGTGGCCGTACCGGGTGAGCGGCAGGGCAGCAAGGGCCTGCGGATCGCGTTGGCGGCAGTGGCCACGGCGGTGTGCGTGGCGCTGGGGGCGGTGCTGCTGCCGGGGCTCTTCGAGGGG
>NZ_JBCEWQ010000149.1:0-21423 GCF_038448545.1 Streptomyces sp. CLV115 | reverse complement strand
GTCCCGCCCTCCCCGTCCGACACTCCGTCGTCCCCGTCCGGCGTCTCGCCCCGTCCGTCCGCGCCGTCCGCCGCGCCGCCCTCGGCGGCCGTCTCCCCCGGCGTCTCCCCCGGCGTCTCCAGCAGCCCCTCCGGCGGCACCACCTGCTTCTCCTCCGCGAAGTGGCAGGCCGAGTCGTGCCCGGCCGGTGTGTCCGCCAGCCGGAAGACGGCCGGCACGGCCAGCAGCGGCACCTCCAGTTCGCACCGCTCCTGCGCCTTCCAGCACCGGGTGCGGAAGCGGCAGCCGGAGGGCGGGTTGGCGGGCGACGGGACGTCGCCGTGCAGGATGATCCGCTCCCGGTGCTCCCGGGCCGTCGGGTCCGGCACCGGGACCGCGGACAGCAGCGCCTGGGTGTACGGATGCGTGGGGTGGTCGTAGATCTGCTCGTCCGAGCCGATCTCGACGATCCGTCCCAGATACATCACACCGACCCGGTCGGAGATGTGCCGGACGATCGACAGGTCGTGCGCGATGAACACGTAACTCAGCCCGAGCTCCGCCTGGAGCCGGTCCAGCAGGTTGACGACCTGCGCCTGTACGGAGACGTCGAGGGCGGAGACGGGCTCGTCCGCGACGATGATCTCGGGGTTCAGGGCCAGGCCGCGGGCGATGCCGATGCGCTGGCGCTGGCCGCCGGAGAACTGGTGCGGATAGCGGTTGATGTACTCCGGGTTGAGCCCGACGACGTCCAGCAGGTCCTGGACCTTGCGGCGCCGGTCGCCCTTCGGCGCGACCTCGGGGTGGATCTCGTACGGCTCCCCGATGATGTCGCCGACCGTCATGCGCGGGTTGAGCGAGGTGTACGGGTCCTGGAACACCATCTGGATGTTGCGGCGTACGGACTTCAGGGCGCGCCCGGACAGCTTGGTGAGGTCCTCGCCCTTGTACCTGATCGCGCCGGCCGTCGGCTGTTCCAGATGGACCAGCATCTTGGCCACGGTCGACTTGCCGCAGCCGGACTCCCCCACGATGCCGAGGGTCTCGCCCGCCGCGAGGTCGAAGGAGACCCCGTCGACCGCCTTGACGGCACCGATCTGCTTCTTGATCAGGATGCCCTGGGTCAGCGGGTAGTGCTTGACCAGATCGCGGACCTCCAGGATCGGTTCGCCGGCCGCCGCGGCGGAGGTGGCCCGTGACTTGGCGAGCAGCGCCCGGGCCTTCTCGCCCTCCTCGCGCGCTTCCCTGCGCCCCGAGTGGTCAGCGTGCATCGAGCGTCTCCTTCCAGAAGTAGCAGGCGCTCTCGCGGTGCTCGGCCACCTCGAACAGCGGCGGCACCTCGCCCCGGCAGATCTCCTGGGCCATCGGGCAGCGCGGGTTGAAGGCGCAGCCGGGCGGGATGTGCAGCAGGTTGGGCGGCAGGCCCTTGATCGCGTACAGCTCCCGGCCCTTCTGGTCCAGGCGTGGGATCGACCGGAGCAGGCCCTTGGTGTACGGGTGGGCGGGTGCCCGGTAGATCTCGTGGACCGGGGCGGACTCGACGATCCGGCCCGCGTACATCACGGCGATCTTGTCGGCGACGTCCGCGACCACGCCCAGGTCGTGGGTGATCAGGATCAGCCCCATGTTCAGCTCGCGCTGGAGCTCGGCGAGCAGGTCCATCACCTGGGCCTGGACGGTCACGTCGAGGGCGGTGGTGGGCTCGTCCGCGATGATCAGCGACGGTTCCAGCGCCATCGCCATGGCGATCATGATGCGCTGGCGCATGCCGCCGGAGAACTGGTGCGGGAAGTTCCCGACGCGTTCCTTGGCCGCCGGGATGCGGACCCGGTCCATCAGCTCGACGGCCTTCAGCCTGGCATCCTTGTGGGACATCCCCCGGTGCACGACGAACATCTCGCCGAGCTGCTCCCCCACGCTGAGCACGGGGTTGAGGGAGGAGAGCGCGTCCTGGAAGATCATGGCCATCTCCTGGCCGCGGATCTTCCGGCGCTCGTCCTTCTTCATCTTCAGCAGGTCGCGGTCCTTGAAGAGGATCTCGCCGCCGCTGATCTTCCCGGGGGGCATGTCGAGGATGCCCATGACGGCCTGGGCGGTGACCGACTTGCCGGAGCCGGACTCGCCGAGCACGGCCAGCGTCTCGCCCTCGGCCACCGAGTAGTTGACCCCGTTGACGGCCTTGGCGACACCGTCGCGGGTGTGGAACTCCACGTGCAGATCGCGCACTTCGAGCAACATGGCAGCGGGCTCCTCAGCGCAGCTTGGGGTCGAGGGCGTCGCGCACCGCGTCGCCGAGCATGATGAAGGCGAGCACGGTGACCGCCAGGGCTCCGGCGGGCCAGAGCAGCATGTGCGGGGCGTTGCGGATGTACTGGGACGCGGCGGAGATGTCGATGCCCCAGGAGACGGCCGGCGGTTTCAGGCCGACGCCGAGGAACGAGAGGGTGGCCTCCAGCGAGATGTACGTACCGAGCGCGATGGTCGCGACGACGATGACCGGTGCGATGGCGTTCGGGGTGATGTGGCGCAGCAACATCCGGGTGTTGGAGGCTCCGAGCGCCCGTGCCGCCTGCACGTAGTCGTTCTGTTTGGCGGTGATCACGGAGCCTCGGGCGATGCGGGCGATCTGCGGCCAGCCCAGCAGCACGATGAAGCCGATCACCGGCCAGACGGTGGAGCTGGTGACCACGGAGAGGAAGACCAGGCCGCCGAGGACCACCGGGATGCCGAAGAAGACGTCGGTGACGCGGGAGAGGACCGAGTCCGACAGTCCGCCGAAGAACCCGGCCAGGCCGCCGAGGATGCCGCCGAGCAGGGTGACGCCGAGGGTGGCGCAGACGCCCACGGTCACCGAGTTCCTGGCCCCGTAGACGGTACGGGTGTAGACGTCGCAGCCCTGCCCGTCGAAGCCGAAGGGGTGCCCGGGCTGGGAGCCCTGCTGGGCCTTGGCCAGGTCGCAGTTGAGCGGGTCCTGGTCGGCGATCAGCGAGGGCCAGATCGAGATGATCACCAGGAAGAGGATGATCAGGGCGGAGATGATGAAGACCGGGTTGCGGCGCAGGTCCCGCCAGGCGTCGGACCACAGACTGCGCGGCTTCTCGGCGGGGCCGGTGCCCTCCGGGCCGCCGGGTGTCCTTTCGAGGGTCGTGCCCTCCTCAAGGGCGAGGTCCATCACGCCTCCCGCTCCGGCGGACGAGATCGCCTCGTCCGGTGTCTGCTCAGGCATAGCGGATCCTCGGGTCGAGTACGGCGTACAGCAGGTCGACGAGCAGGTTCGCCGCCAGGAAGACGAGGACGAGGATGGTGACGAAGCCGACGACGGTCTGGGAGTTCTGGCGCAGGATGCCCTGGTAGAGCTGGAAGCCGACGCCGTGGATGTTGAAGATCCGCTCCGTGACGATCGCGCCGCCCATCAGGGCGCCCACGTCGGTGCCGATGAAGGTGACCACCGGGATCAGTGAGTTGCGCAGCAGGTGACGGATGACGACGCGGCGCCTGGGCAGGCCCTTGGCGACGGCGGTGCGGACGTAGTCGGCGCGGGCGTTCTCCGCGATGGAGGTCCGGGTGAGCCGGGTGACGTACGCGAGGGAGACCGAGGCGAGGACGAGGCCCGGTACGAGCAGTTCGTTGAAGGGCGCCTCCGAGGAGACCGAGGGTTTGATGATGCCCCACTCGACTCCCAGGAGGAGCTGGAGCAGCAGGCCGGTGACGAAGGTCGGGATGGAGATGACGACCAGGGTCAGGATGAGCACGGTGGTGTCGACGGGGCGGCCGCGGCGCAGGCCGGTGACGACTCCGAGGCTGATGCCGATGACGATCTCGAAGACGATCGCGACGACGGTGAGCCGGATGGTGATGGGGAAGGCGGTGGCCATCAGCTCGGTGACCTTCTGACCGTTGAACGCGGTGCCGAAGTCGCCGGTGAAGACATTGCCCATGTAGGTGAGGTATTGCTGCCAGACGGGCTTGTCGAGGCCGAACTCCGAGCGGAGCTGGGCCGCGGTCGCGGGGTCGCACTGGCGGTCGCCGCAGAGACCCGCGATGGGGTCGCCCATCACGTTCACCATGAGGAAGATCAACAGCGTGGTGCCGAAGAAGACCGGGATCATCTGCAGCAGCCGCCGGATCACATAACGTCCCATGAAGGGCTCCGGGGGTCGCGGTGGTCAGGGCTCGGGCTGGGGAGTGACGCGTCCGGGGACGGGGATGCCGGGTGGCCGGTGCGTTCCTGGCACCGGCCACCCGGCCTCAGGGCCTCAGGGCCTCTCGTTCGGATCGGGCCGGGCTCGCGGGGTCCGAACGAAGGACCCTTCACGGGTCACTTGACCTTGATCTGCTCGTAGACCGGGACGCTGAACTGGTTCAGCGACACGTCGGTGATGTTCTCCGAGTAGCCGGCGCTGCCGTTCTGGTACCAGAGCGGGATGACGGGCATCTGGGCGACCAGGACCTTCTCGGCGTCCTGGAAGGTCGAGACGGCCTTGGCCTTGTCGGACTCGGCGTTGGCCTTGTCGACGAGTCCGTCGAACTCCTTGTTGCTCCACTTGCCGTCGTTGGACGAGGCGTCGGTGTAGTACACGGGCTGCAGGAAGTTCTGGATGAGCGGGTAGTCCATCTGCCAGCCGGCCCGCCAGGCACCGGTCAGCTTCTGCTGGGAGACCTGGCTGCGGAAGTCGGCGAAGGTGCCGACGGGGGCGCCGACGCACGCCTTGTTGTTGCCCATCACCTTGTTGATGCTGTTGCAGACGGCGTCGACCCACTCCTTGTGGGAGCCGGTGTCGCCGTTGTACGAGATCTTGAGCTGGCCGCCGGGGATGCCGCCGCCCTCCTGGATCAGCTTCTTGGCGTTCGCCGCGTTGTACTCGCAGGGCGCGCCGCACAGCCCCTTCTTGAAGCCGCCCGCCTCACCGAGGACCGGGGAGGTCCAGTCGGAGGCGGGGGTGCGGGTCTTCTGGAAGATCTGATCGGTGATCTGCTGCCGGTTGATCGCCATCGACAGGCCCTGGCGCACCTTGATGCCGCCGGGGGTGTCCCACTTCTTGTCGTAGAAGGGGAAGGCGAGGGTCTGGATGATGCCGGCCGGGGTGTTGATGTACCGGTCGCCGAGGTCCGCCTTGACGTTCTTCAGCTGCGAGGCGGGCACGTCGTCGACGAGGTCGAGGTTGCCGGCCGTCAGGTCGGTGTAGGCGGTGTTGTTGTCGGTGTAGACCTTGAGGTCGATGCCGCCGTTCTGCGCCTTGTCGTCGCCGGGGTACTTGTCCCACTTGCGCAGGTTCATCGACGAGCCCTTGGTGTACTTGTCGATGGTGTACGGCCCGTTACCGATCGGCTTGGCCACCCAGGCGGCGTGGTCGGTGAAGAACGCCTTGGGCAGCGGGGCGAAGGCCGGGTAGCCGAGGGTGTCGGGCCAGAGGGAGAACTTCTGCGACAGCTTGACGGTGAACGTCTTGTCGTTGACCGCCTTGAGGCCGGAGAGCGTGGTGGCCGAGGCGCTGCCGGAGTCGGGGTGGACCTTGTTGTAGCCGTCGATGTATCCGAAGAAGTAGGCGTTCTTCTGATTGTTCTTCAGCAGCGCGCCGTAGTTCCAGGCGTCCACGAAGGAGTGGGAGGTGACCTTCTCGCCGTTGCTGAAGGTCCAGCCGTCCTTCACGGTGACCGTGAAGTTCTGGTTGTCCTTGGTCTCGATCTTCTCGGCGAGCATGTCGGTGGCCGCGCCGGTCTTCGGGTCGTACCTCTTGAGCCCCCGGAAGATCATGTCGAGGACCTTGCCGCCCTGCACCTCATTGGTGTTGGCGGGTTCGAGCGGGTTCTGCGGGTCACCCCACGAAGAGCTCACGATGCCGTTCGCGCCACCGCCGCCACCGCTGCCGCCCCCTCCGCCGCATGCCGTCGCCGCCAGGGCGACGACCACCGCACATGCGGCCCACCTGGCCTGTGTGGCTCCGCGCATGGAGTGCCTCCTCGTAGTGCTCCGTCTTACGTACGGTCAAATATCACCGCATCACAGACATCACGCACATTTACTCCACCCATTCGGGCGCGTCGGAGCCCACCCGAGTGGCACTTCACGGCGGTAGGGACCGCGGGCGCGGCCCCCGGCAGACACCGGAGCGGTAACGGCCGCGCATCGAATGCGCATCGACCGCGAGCCCGGCCGATCGACCGTACGAATTCCGAGACAACCGCGCCCGCATATCGGACTCATTGCCGGATTTCACCCATTAAGTCGTGAACACGCCTTCGAAAAAGCCAAACGGAAGCAAAGCCACGCCCTTCAAAAGGTCATGGATTGGTCAAATTTCCAAAGAGCATGCCAAGGGCGTCGGACATTCATTGACCCTGCATGAATTGCGTTGAAAAAGTCCGGGTAGCCCGTAGGTGTTGCCCTGCGGAGTCCTTCGACCCTCCGGGCCAGGAGCACCATGACGATTCCAACCCCGCAAGCCACCACCCCTCTTGAGGTGGAGGACGCGAAGCCGCAGTCGACAGCGGGACCGTCCGCGACCAAGGGCGGTGACGGCCGCTCACCGGGCAGGATGGCCTGGCTGCGCTTCAAGCGCGACCGCACCGGCATGATTTCGGCCTATGTGGTCATTTTCTTCTTCGTGATCGCCATCTGCGCGCCGCTGATCGCGAAACTGTACGGCAAGGACCCGTACACGACGTACGGGCAGAACGACACGAGCCTGCTGGACGACTTCGGTTCGCCGGTACTGCCCAACGGCGGTATCAGCGGCGACTTCTGGTTCGGCATCGAGCCGGGACTCGGCCGGGACGTCTTCACCTTCCTGCTCTACGGCATCCGCAACTCCCTGCTCATCGCCGCGGTAACCACCCTGCTGGTGACGGTGATCGGCATCGCCATCGGCATCACGGCGGGCTATCTGGGCGGGAAGACCGACTACCTCGTGGGCCGGGTCATCGACATCCTGCTGGCCTTCCCCTCCACGCTCTTCTTCATCGCCTTCTGGCCGGTGCTGATCTCGATCCTGGTCTCCCCGGAGGAGAACACCCCGGTCTGGCTGACCGTCGTCAGCCTCATCTCGGTCATGACGGCCTTCGGCTGGGCCTCCATCGCGCGTCTGCTGCGCGGCGAGGTACTCGCCCTGCGCGAGCGCGAGTTCGTCGAGGCCGCCAGGGTGACCGGCGCCTCCCCGGCGAGGATCATCTTCAAGGAACTGCTGCCCAACCTCTGGACGCCGATCCTGATCCAGGCCACGCTCGCGCTGCCCGCGTACGTCACCGCGGAGGCGGGCCTCGCCTTCCTCGGCGTCGGGCTCACTTCCCCGACCCCCGACTGGGGCGTGATGATCCAGCGCGGATCGGACGTCTACCAGAGCGACATCACGTTCATGCTCTTCCCCGGCGTCTCGATGGTGATCTTCGTCATCGCCTTCAACCTGCTGGGCGACTCGGTGCGTGACGCACTGGACCCGAAGACCAAGCGCTGAACCGCACTTCCTCCGGCCGGGCGACGGGGCCCACCGGAAAGATCGTTTCTCTCCATCGACCAGAGCAGGAAACCATGTCCCTTTCCCGCAGAAACTTCGTCATCGCCACGTCGGTCGCGGCCGGCGGTTCGATGGTCCTCTCCGCGTGCAGCAGCGGCAGCACGACCAAGAAGGGCGGCAGCGCCGGTCACGGCGGTACCGACAAGTACACCGGCGCGGTCGTGGTCGGCACGAAGGCCGACTCCACCGGTCCGGCCGCCGAGATACCGGGCGCGAAGAAGGGCGGCACGATCCGCGGGATCGCCCCGGACGACTTCTCGCACCTGGACCCGCAGCGCATCTACTTCTCGTGGAACTCCGCGGTCGGTGACCTCTTCATCCGTGGCCTGACCGGCTACAAGATCGCGGCTGACGGCTCGATGAAGCTGGTCGGCGACCTCGCCACCGACGCGGGCACCATGTCCGACAACGGCAAGACCTGGACCTTCACCCTGAAGGACGGTCTGAAGTGGGAGGACGGCAAGGAACTCACCATCGAGGACGTCCGCCACGGTATCGAGCGCGGCTTCGCCAGCTTCACCACCGAGGGTGCGGGCTACGTCCAGAACGCGCTGGTCGGTCCGGGCGACTTCCGCTCGAAGTACAAGGGTCCGTACGGCGGCAAGCACCTCGACGCGGTCGTCACCGACGCCAAGGCGAAGACGATCACCTTCAAGCTGGCCGAGCCCCGCCTGGACCTCAACTTCACCCTGGCGATGAACTCCTACGCGGCCGTCCCGGTCAAGGGCGACACCAAGGAGAAGTACGACAAGGACCCGATGAGCTGCGGTCCGTACCGCATCAAGGCCCACGCCATCGACAAGTCGATGACGCTGGTGCGCAACCCGCACTGGGACCCCAACACGGACGCGATCCGCAACGCCTACCCGGACAGCTTCGTCTACGAGTTCGGCCCCGAGTCCCTCCAGGCCACCGACCGGATGATCGCCGACGACGGCGACGACCAGTACGCGGTCATGGCGTACAGCGGCGTCCCGGCCGAGCGCATCCAGAAGGTCCTCACCGACCCCGAGCTGAAGAAGCGGACCTTCAACGGCCTGCTGACCGGCATCTACTACTACGCGATCAACACCAAGCGGATCACGGACCTGAAGGTGCGTCAGGCCCTCATCCACGCCTGGCCGCTGGAGCAGATCCGCAAGATCTACGGTGGCCCGTCGGCCGGTGACTACGCGACCTCCATCCTGAGCCCCGACATCCTCGGCTACGCCAAGGACGACGTCTACGGCAAGCTGAAGAAGCCGCAGGGCGACCCGGAGGCGGCGAAGAAGCTGCTGAAGGAGGCCGGCAAGGAAGGCCAGAAGGTCGTCTACGCCTTCCCGCAGAGCAACACCTACGACAAGACCAAGGTCGTCATCGAGAACGCCCTCAAGGCGGCCGGCTTCGACCCGGTCATCAAGCAGCTGGACTCCACCAGCTACTACGACCAGATCCAGCAGATCGACAACAAGTTCGACGTGATGTGGTTCGGCTGGTCCCCGGACTGGCCGACCGGCTACACCCTGATCCAGCCGCTCTTCGACGGCAGCACGATCGCCAACGGCGCGAACAACATCTCGCAGCTGAACGTCGACTGGGTCAACGAAGGAATCAAGAAGAACAACCTCATCGCCGACCCCACGGAGGCCGGCAAGGCCTGGGCCGCGCTGGACAAGCGGATCATGACGGAGGAGGCGCCGATCATCCCCGAGACGTTCCAGCGCCGCTTCTACCTCTACGGCGAGAAGGTCGGCGGGGCGATGTTCCACCCGCAGTTCTCCTCGGCCATCTTCTACAAGCTGTTCGTGAAGGCCTGACGCCGACACTCCTGAGGCGGGGCGCCCGTGCGGCGCCCCGCCCGCTCCACTCCCCCTCGTCGGCGTCTGCCAGGGAAATCCATCGCCATGTTCCGCTTCCTCATCCGCCGGGCAATCGGCGCACTGGTCATCCTGCTGATCATCAGTGCCATCACTTTCGTCCTCTTCTACGTCGCGCCCCGCGACCCAGCGCGTGTGGCCTGCGGCAAGGTGTGCACACCCGAGACGCTGGCGCTGGTCAAACGCAACCTCGGCATAGCCGACCCGCTGCCCGTGCAGTACTGGCACTGGCTCCAGGCCGTGTTCGTCGGCCGGGACTACAGCTCCTTCGGTCACTGCCCCGCCCCGTGCCTGGGTTACTCGTTCCACAACCGTGAGCCGGTCCTCGGCACCATCCTGGACCGCCTCCCCACGACGCTCTCCCTCTCGATCGGCAGCGCGGTCGTCTTCGTGGTCTTCGGTGTCGGCACCGGCATGCTCGCCGCGGTCAAGCAGGGCAAGGCGCTGGACAAGGTGGCGTCCTCGGCGTCGCTGATCGGGTCCTCGATGCAGATCTACATCGTCGGCGTGGTCGCCATGTACTACCTCGCGGACCAGTGGCACATCCTGAGCCGCCCCAAGGACGTCCCCTTCACCGAGAGCGTGTCCGGCTGGTTCTCCGGGCTGCTGCTGCCCTGGCTGGTGCTGGCGCTGATCTTCACCGCCAACTACACCCGCATGGCGCGCTCCCAGCTCGTCGAGACGCTGAACGAGGACTATGTGCGCACCGCGCGCGCCAAGGGCCTGTCCCGACGGACGGTGTTCTTCCGGTTCGCCTGGCGCGGTGCCATGGGCCCGATCGTCACCATCTTCGGCCTCGACATCGGCCTCCTCCTGGGCGGTGCGATCATCACCGAGAAGACCTTCGGCCTGCACGGCATCGGCGCCCTCTCGGTCAAGGCCGTCGGCGACAACGACCTGCCGCTGATCCTCGGTGTGGTCCTGGTAGCGGCGGCGGCGATCGTCATCTTCAACATCATCGTCGACGCGGTCTACGCCCTCATCGACCCGCGCGTCCGCCTCGCCTAGGGAGAGATCCAGTGAGCACCCCCTTCCTCTCCGTACGCGATCTGCGCGTGCACTTCTCCACCGAAGACGGCATGGTCAAGGCCGTCGACGGGCTGTCCTTCGACGTCGAGAAGGGCCGGACACTCGGCATCGTCGGCGAGTCCGGCTCCGGCAAGTCCGTCACCAACCTGACCATCCTCGGGCTGCACCACCCCGACCACACCGAGATCGAGGGCGAGATCCTCCTCGACGGACGGGACCTGCTGACCGCGTCGGAGCGGGAGCTGGAGCGGCTGCGCGGCAACAAGATGGCGATGATCTTCCAGGACGCCCTGGCCTCGCTGTCGCCGTACCACACCATCGGCAAGCAGATCGGCGAGACGTACCGCAAGCACACCGGCGCCTCCAAGAAGGAGGCCCGCGCGCGGGCCGTCGAGATGCTCACCAAGGTGGGCATCCCGCAGCCCGATCTGCGGGTGGACGACTACCCGCACCAGTTCTCCGGCGGTATGCGCCAGCGCGCCATGATCGCCATGGCCCTGGTCTGCGACCCGGAGCTGCTGATCGCGGACGAGCCGACCACCGCGCTGGACGTCACCGTGCAGGCCCAGATCATGGACCTGCTCAAGGACCTCCAGCAGGAGACCGGTACCTCGATCATCTTCATCACCCACGACCTCGGTGTCATCGCCGACATCGCGGACGACGTGCTGGTGATGTACGGCGGGCGCTGTGTCGAGCGCGGTACGAAGAAGGAAGTCCTGCGGGCGCCCCAGCACCCGTACACCTGGGGCCTGCTGGGTTCGATGCCGAGCCTCGAAGGTCCGGTCGACGTACCGCTGTCGCCGATTCCCGGCTCCCCGCCGAGCCTTCTCAACCCGCCGACCGGCTGCCGCTTCCACCCCCGGTGCACGTTCACCGAGCAGGTCGGCGGCAAGCGCTGCGCGACGGACCAGCCGCCGCTGGAGCTCACCGCCGGGCGCGGCGCCGCCTGCCACCTCACCGCGGATCAGCGCGCCGAGTTCTTCGCAGACTTCGCCGGCACCCGGCCCAACTGACGTACAAGAGACGGGACTTCCCCACCATGAGCAGCACAGATCCCCTCCTGGACGTCTCCGGACTCACCAAGCACTTCCCGATCAAGGGCGGCTTCCCGATCCGGCGGACGATCGGCGCGGTGCAGGCCGTGGACGGGCTGGACTTCTCCGTGGCCCAGGGCGAGAGCCTGGGCCTGGTCGGCGAGTCCGGCTGCGGCAAGTCGACCACGGGCCGACTGATCACCCGGCTCCTGGAGCCGACGGCCGGCCGGATCTCCTACCGCGGGCAGGACATCACCCACGCCTCGCGCAAGGAGCTGGCCCCGGTCCGCTCCGAGATCCAGATGATCTTCCAGGACCCGTACGCCTCGCTGAACCCGCGGCAGACCGTCGGCAAGATCATCACCGCGCCGATGGAGATCAACGACATCGACCCGGCGGGCGGCCGCGAGGCACGCGTGCGGGAGCTGCTGGAGACCGTCGGGCTCAACCCGGAGCACTACAACCGCTTCCCGCACGAGTTCTCCGGTGGCCAGCGCCAGCGCATCGGGGTGGCCCGGGCCCTGGCCCTGGAGCCGAAGCTGATCGTGGCCGACGAGCCGGTCTCGGCACTGGACGTGTCGATCCAGGCCCAGGTGGTGAACCTGCTGCAGAAGCTGCAGAAGGAACTCGGCATCGCGTTCCTGTTCATCGCCCACGACCTGGCCATCGTGCGCCACTTCTCGCAGCGCGTGGCGGTCATGTACCTCGGCCGGATCGTGGAGATCGCCGACCGCGAGGACCTGTACGGCAATCCGCGTCACCCGTACACCAGGGCGCTGCTCTCGGCGGTGCCCGAGGCGACCGCCGACGACACGCCGGCCCGGGACCGCATCCGCCTCGTCGGCGATGTGCCCTCCCCGGTCAACCCG
Source organism: Streptomyces sp. CLV115 (assembly GCF_038448545.1). Lineage (NCBI taxonomy): Bacteria > Bacillati > Actinomycetota > Actinomycetes > Kitasatosporales > Streptomycetaceae > Streptomyces > Streptomyces sp. CLV115. Next base: position 9,142 of record NZ_JBCEWQ010000149.1, on the reverse strand, counting down.
CCGTCGGGCTGCCGCTTCCGTACCCGTTGCTGGAAGGCGACGGACAAGTGCGCGAGCGAGGCCCCGCCGCTGGTGCGGGTCGAGGGCAGCCGGGAAGGCCATCTGACGGCCTGCCACTACCCGGAGGACGCCCAGACCGCCGCGGCCGTCCCGAAGGCCCGTACGGCCTCGTCCGCGCCGGAGCTCGGCAAGAAGACCACCGAAGACCCCAAGGCCGGGGCCTGACACCCCAGCCCCGGCCCCGGGGCGCCCCGCGGACAGGACCCGACCGGTCCCAGGTCGCGGGGCTCCCCGGTCCCGCGGAACCGAGCACGTGAGCCCATTGACCCGAGCCACCTGCGCGCCCGGTTCCGGGAAAGGAAGAAGCGCCCGGAACCGATCGGTTCCGGGCGCTTCCGTGTGGGTCGGGCTCCGTCAGGAAGCCGCGCCGACGATGTCCTTCTCCTCGGCGAAGTGGCAGGCCGACTCGTGCGCCGCGGGAGTGTCCGAGCCCTTGAAGCGCTCGGGGACGGCCAGCAGCGGCAGTTCCGTGGAGCACTTGTCCTGGGCCTTCCAGCACCGGGTGCGGAAGCGGCAGCCGGACGGCGGGTTCGCCGGCGACGGGACGTCACCGGTGAGGATGATCCGCTCGCCTCGCTCGCGGGCCTCGGGGTCCGGGACCGGGACCGCCGACAGCAGCGCCTGGGTGTAGGGGTGCGTCGGGTGGTCGTAGATCTCCGCGTCCGTACCGATCTCGGCCATCTTGCCGAGGTACATCACGCCGACCCGGTCGGAGATGTGCCGGACGATCGACAGGTCGTGCGCGATGAAGACGTAGGAGAGGTTGAACTCGTCCTGGAGCTTCTCCATCAGGTTGATGACCTGCGCCTGCACCGACACGTCGAGCGCGGAGACCGGCTCGTCGCAGATGATGATCTCCGGGTTGAGCGCGAGGCCGCGGGCGATGCCGATGCGCTGCCGCTGGCCGCCGGAGAACTGGTGCGGGTAACGGTTGATGTACTCCGGGTTGAGGCCGACGACGTCCAGCAGTTCCTGGACCTTGGCCCGCCGGTCGCCCTTCGGGGCCACCTCGGGGTGGATGTCGAAGGGCTCGCCGATGATGTCGCCGACCGTCATGCGCGGGTTCAGCGAGGTGTACGGGTCCTGGAACACCATCTGGATGTTCCGGCGGACCGCCTTCAGCGCACGGCCGGACAGCCGGGTGATGTCCTGGCCCTTGTAGAAGACCTCGCCGGACGTGGCCGTCTCCAGCGCCATCAGCAGCCGGGCGACCGTGGACTTGCCACAGCCCGACTCGCCGACGATGCCGAGCGTCTCGCCCTGGTAGAGGTCGAAGGAGACCCCGTCCACGGCCTTGACCGCACCGACCTGGCGCTTGAACAGGATGCCCTGGCTCAGCGGGAAGTGCTTGACCAGATTGCGCACCTGGAGGATCGGCTCACCGCGCTCCACCGGGGCTTCGATGGCGGCGACCGCCGCCGTCTCGGTGGCGGCGTCGACCGTCACGACGTCGGTGACGTTCGGGGTGGCGTCCATGGAACCGTCCGTCTTGTCGAGCTCAGCCATGGATCGTCTCCTTCCAGAAGTGGCAGGCGCTGCCGCGTCCGGGCAGCTCGCTGCCGTCCTGCTCGGAGACCGGCACCAGGGCCGGAATCTCCGTGCGGCAGATGTCCTCCGCCTTGGGGCAGCGCGGGTTGAAGGCGCAGCCGGACGGGATCTTGAGCAGGTTGGGCGGCAGGCCCTTGATCGCGTAGAGCTCCTGGCCCTTCTGGTCGAGCCGCGGGATCGAGTCGAGCAGGCCGCGGGTGTACGGGTGCGCGGGCCGCTTGTACAGCTCGTGCACCGGTGCCGTCTCGACGATCCGGCCCGCGTACATGACCGCGATCTTGTCCGCGACGTCGGCGACGACGCCGAGGTCGTGGGTGATCAGGATCAGACCCATGTTGAACTCGGTCTGGAGCTCCTTGAGCAGGTCCATGACCTGGGCCTGGACCGTCACGTCGAGCGCGGTGGTCGGCTCGTCCGCGATGATCAGGTCCGGCTCAAGCGCCAGCGCCATGGCGATCATGATGCGCTGGCGCATACCGCCGGAGAACTGGTGCGGATAGTCGCTGACCCGCTGCTTGGCGGCGGGGATCTTGACCCGCTCCATCAGCTCGATGGCCTTGAGCTTGGCCTGCTTGCGGGAGAGTCCCTGGTGGACCCGGAACATCTCGCCGAGCTGGTAGCCGACCGAGAGCACGGGGTTCAGCGAGGAGAGCGCGTCCTGGAAGATCATCGCGATCTTCTGGCCGCGGATCTTCCGCCGCTCCTCGTAGCTCATGGTGAGCATGTCCTGACCGCGGTACAGGATCTGGCCCTGCGGGATCTTGCCGGGCGGCATGTCGAGAATGCCCATGATCGCCTGGGCGGTCACGGACTTGCCGGAACCGGACTCACCGAGCACGGCCAGGGTCTCGCCCGAGTCCACGCTGTAGTTCACGCCGTTGACGGCCTTGGCTACGCCGTCGCGGGTGTGGAACTCCACGTGCAGGTCGCGCACTTCGAGGAGTCGGGCGTCGTCCGGCCCCCCGGAGCGGGGCGCCGGGATGTCTGATGTCTTGTCCATGATGGTCACGTCGTACGCCCTCCTCAGCGCAGCTTCGGGTCGAGGGCGTCGCGCACCGCGTCGCCCAGCATGATGAACGCGAAGACCGTGAGGCTGAGCATTCCTGCCGGGAACAGCAGCGCATGCGGGTTGTCGCGGATGGCCTGGCTGCCCTCGGCGATGTCGATGCCCCACGAGATCGTCGGGTCCGCGAGCCCGAGCCCGAGGAACGAGAGCGTCGCCTCGGCCGAGATGTACCCGCCGAGCGCGATGGTGGCCACGACGATGGTCGGGGCGAGCGCGTTGGGAAGGACGTGCCGGAAGAGGATCCGCGAGGTGCCGGCGCCGAGGGCGCGGGCCGCCGTCACGTAGTCCGCCTGCTTCGCGGTGATCACCGAGGCACGCATGACACGGCAGATCGAGGTCCAGCCCAGGAAGGCCAGGGCCAGGATCACCACGTACACCTTGCGGTCGGTGAAGGCGTTCAGGACGACCATCGCACCGAGCAGGAAGGGGATGCCGAAGAAGATGTCGGTGACCCGGGAGATGACGGAGTCGAGCCAGCCGCCGAAGTATCCGGCGAGCATGCCCAGCAGGCCGCCGACCAGGGTGACCGCGGCGGTGACGCCGACGCCGACCAGGATCGAGGCGCGGGTGCCGTAGATGACACGCGCGTAGATCGAACGGCCCTGACCGTCGTAGCCGAACCAGTCGGGCTGGAAGAAGTGCCCCAGGTCCGGCTTGGTCAGGAAGTGGTTGGTCAGATCGCCGTCGCGCGGGTCGGCGCCGGTGAACAGCCCTGGGAAGGCGGCTATGACCAGCAGGATCAGCAGGAGGATCGAGGAGATCCAGAACATCGGGCGGTGACGCAGGTCGAACCAGGCGTCACCCCAGAGGCTGCGCGGCTTGTCCTTGCTCTGGGCGTCCGCGGCCGAGGGAGCGGCGACGGCGTCCACCGCCGCTTCGGTCTTGGTCTCGGTGACGTCAGGCATACCGGATCCTCGGGTCCAGGACCGCGTACAGCAGGTCGACGAGCAGGTTGATCACAAGGATGACGAGGACGAAGACCGTGACAACGCCGACGATCGTCGAGCCCTCGCGCTGCTGCAGCGCCTTGAAGAGCAGGTTCCCGACACCCTGGACGTTGAAGATGCCCTCGGTCACGACCGCGCCGCCGATGAAGCCGCCGATGTCCGTGCCGAGGAAGGTGACGACCGGGATCAGCGAGTTGCGCAGCAGGTGGACACCGACGATGCGGCGCCGCGGCAGGCCCTTGGCCATGGCGGTACGCATGTAGTCGGCGCGCAGGTTCTCCGCGAACGTGGTGCGGGTCAGCCGTGCCACGTACGCCATGGAGAGCATGGCGAGCACGAAGCCCGGCAGGAACAACTGCGCGTAGTCCGTCGAGTCCTGGACGTTCGGTGCCACCCAGCCGAGCTGGTCCGCGAGGACGAAGCGGGCGAGGAAGCCGAGCACGAACACCGGGATCGAGATGACGATCAGGGTGAAGATCAGTACGCCGGTGTCGGCGGCCTTGCCGGCCCGCAGGCCCGCCCAGGCGCCGAGCCCGATGCCGACGATGATCTCGATGAGCATCGCCACCGCGGTCAGTCGCAGCGTCACCGGGAAGGACTCGGACATCTCGTCGATGACTTCGCGACCACCGAAGGTCTTGCCGAAGTCACCCTGGAAGAGATTGCCCATGTAGTCGACGTACTGCTTCCACAGGGGCTGGTCGAGCCCGAACTCATGGCGGAGCGACGCGACCTGTGCGGGGTCTGCCGCCTTGTCTCCCCACATCGCCCGGATTGGGTCACCGGGAAGGATGTGGACCATGAGGAAAATAATCAGAGTGGTCCCGATGAATACCGGGATCATCTGGAGCAGTCGCCTTGCGACGTAACGCCCCATCATGCCTCCATGCCGTGAGGGGTCGGCGATGGCCTTCTCAGAGTTGTCTCCGCCGCGGGGTGTGGGGGGAGAGCCCCGGGGCATCGCCTACGGGCCGGTTCCGCCGCCCCTGAAGAGGAACGGCGGAACCGGCCTTCGGGTCCCGATGCTTACTTCTTGGCCTTGACCTGGACGTCGGTGAAGATCGGGTCGCCGTCCTGGCCGTACACGATCTTGCCGAACACGTTGGTGGACTGGCCCGAGTTGTTCTTGTAGAACCACAGCGGGATGGCCGGCATGTCGTTCTTCAGGAGCTGCTCGGCGTCCTGGTACATCTTGACGGTCTCGTCGAGCGTCTTCGCCTTGTCGGCCTTCGCGGCGAGGGCGTCGAACTCCTTGTTGGAGTAGCCCGAGGTGTTGCCCGCGGCGGTGGTGCCGTACAGGTCGCGCATGAAGTTCGAGTTGACCGGGTAGTCGAGCACCCAGCCACCGCGGTACATGGACTTGACCTGCTTGTTGTCACGGGCGTTCAGGTCGGCCTGGAAGTCCGGCTTGGAGTCGCCCACGCACTCGACGCCGGTCGCCTTGCGGATGCTGTTGCAGACCGCGTCGACCCACGGCTTGTGGGACTGGTCGGCGTTGAACTGGATCGAGATCTTGTTGCCCGGGACGCCGCCGCCGTCCTTGATGAGCTTCTTCGCCTCGTCCGGGTTGTACTTCACGATGTCGCCGAGCGCGCCGGGCTTGTAGCCGAGCACACCGCGGGCGACGTACGAGTCGGCCGGGGTACGGGTGCCGTGCAGCACGGTCTTGGTGATCGTGTCACGGTCGATCGCCATGGACAGACCCTGGATGACCTTGGGGTTGATGTCCTTGAACTGCTTGGTGTAGAACGCCGGGACGATCGACTGCACCGCGGAGTACTCGGCGTCGATGGCACGGTCGCCGAGGTCCTGCTTGTAGCTGGTCAGCGACGTCGTCGGGATCTGCTCGATCCAGTCGAGGTTGTTCGACCGCAGGTCCGAGTAGGCGGCGTCGGCGGTGGTGTAGTTCTTGAAGTCGATGCCACCGTTCTTGGCCTTGTTCGGGCCCTGGTAACCGTCGAACTTCCGGACCTTGATCAGCTTCTTGTGGTCCCACGAGACGAACTTGTAGGGACCGTTGCCGATCGGCTTCTGGCCGGCGGCGGCCGGGTCCTTGAAGAAGGACTCGGGCAGCGGCGCCCAGACGTCGTAACCGAGCTTGTACGCGAAGTACGAGACCGGGCCGGTCAGGCTGATCGTGAAGGTGTTGTCGTCGACGATCTTCAGGCCGGACATCTTGTCCGACTTCGGAGCACCCTTCTCGGGGTGGACGTCGGCGTAACCCTTGATGTCCTGGAACCAGCTGGAGTTGGTCTGGTTGTTCTTGACGTTGGCCGACCAGTTCCAGGAGTCCACGAAGGACTTGGAGGTGACCGTGGTGCCGTCGTGGAACTTCCAGCCCGGCTTGAGCTTGACCGTCCACACGGACGAGTCGGCGTTGGGCGTCACGGACTCGGCGTTGACGTACACGAGCTTGCCGGTGCCGGGCTCGTAGTCGACCAGGCCGGAGAAGATGGTGCGCAGGACACGGCTGCCCTGGCTCTCCTTGGCGTTCGCCGGCTGCAGCGGGTTCTGCGGCTCTCCGAGCTGGGCGGTCAGGATCCCGTTCGGGTCCGCCTTCCCGGAGTTCATGCCGCTGTCGCTGTCCTTGTCGTTCCCACCACAGGCAGTCGCGGCCAGGGCGATGATGGCCGCTCCCGCGACCCACTTGGCGCTCTTGGCACCACGCATGGGTTTCCTCCTCATGAGTCCACTTTTGACTACAAGAAGGGCACTGGAGTCGATACACCGACACCCCTGACGGTGATCGTTTCAGTGCCCCTAGTGTGCTCGTGAGTCGGCACTCCCCACAGTGCGTGACCCATTGACCCGAGCTCAATGGAGCCAACTATTAAGTACGACCGGGCTGTAAACCACACTTAAGGGGTCTCGTTTTGACAACATCAAGGAATCACGATTGCCCAAAATCCGGACAAAGTGATCCCAGACAGACACGCTCGAAACGGACCGTTAACGCAGCTTTCGGAGAGCGACGATCGATATGCGGACGGATGGCCGGAGAAAACCACTGGACAACGGGGTGATGAGCCTGCCGGGCGGCACTCCTGCGCGCCCATCCCGTTGCTGATGCACACCGATGCGCTCCGAAGAGCCCTCGGCCCGACGCACAGCAGGGCCCGGCCCCCCGTCAACTGACGGAAGACCGGGCCCCGTTGTATGTACGGGCGCACCGTGCGCCCGGCGTCGGATCAGCGCTTGGCGCGCGACGCGGCGCGGCCGCGCTCCTTCTGGTCGAGGACGACCTTGCGGATACGGACCGTCTCCGGGGTCACCTCGATGCACTCGTCCTCGCGGCAGAACTCCAGGGACTGCTCCAGCGAGAGCTTGCGGGCCGGCACCACGTTCTCGGTGGTGTCGGCGGAAGCCGCACGCATGTTGGTGAGCTTCTTCTCCTTGGTGATGTTCACGTCCATGTCGTCGGCGCGGGAGTTCTCGCCGACGATCATGCCCTCGTAGACCTCGGTGCCGGCCTCGGTGAAGATGACACCGCGCTCCTGGAGGTTGACCATGGCGAACGGCGTCACGGAGCCCGCGCGGTCGGCGACCAGCGAGCCGTTGTGGCGGGTGCGCAGCTCGCCGAACCACGGCTCGTGGCCCTCGAAGATGGAGTGCGCGATGCCCGTGCCGCGGGTCTGGGTCAGGAACTCCGTACGGAAGCCGATGAGGCCGCGGGACGGAACGATCCACTCCATGCGGACCCAGCCCGAACCGTGGTTCGTCATCGTCTCCATGCGGCCCTTGCGGGTCGCCATCAGCTGGGTGATCGCGCCGAGGTGCTCCTCGGGGGAGTCGATCGTCATGCGCTCGATCGGCTCGTGGGTCTTGCCGTCGACCTGCTTGGTGACGACCTCCGGCTTGCCGACCGTGAGCTCGAAGCCCTCACGGCGCATCTGCTCGACGAGGATGGCCAGCGCGAGCTCACCGCGGCCCTGGACCTCCCAGGCGTCGGGGCGCTCGGTGTCCAGGACGCGGAGCGAGACGTTACCGATCAGCTCGCGGTCCAGGCGGTCCTTCACCTGGCGGGCGGTGACCTTGTGGCCCTTGCCGCCCTTGCCGACCAGCGGCGAGGTGTTGGTACCGATGGTCATCGAGATGGCCGGCTCGTCGACCGTGATCAGCGGCAGCGCGACCGGGTTCTCGGGGTCGGCCAGGGTCTCGCCGATCATGATGTCCGGGATACCGGCGATGGCGCAGATGTCGCCCGGGCCCGCCTTCTCGGCCGGCTTGCGGGTGAGCGCCTCGGTCATCATCAGCTCGGTGATGCGGACGTTGGAGATCGTGCCGTCGCGCTTGATCCAGGCGACGGTCTGGCCCTTGCGCAGCTCGCCCTGCTCGACGCGGCAGAGCGCGATACGGCCGAGGAAGTTGTCGGCGTCCAGGTTGGTGACGTGGGCCTGGAGGGGGGCGTCCTCGTCGTACTCCGGGGCCGGGACGTGCGCCAGGATCGTGGAGAAGAACGGCTCCAGGTTGTCGCTGTCCGCCGGGACGGTGCCGTCCTCCGGCTTGGTCAGCGAGGCGACGCCGTCACGGGCGCAGGCGTAGACGATCGGGAACTCGATCTGGTCCTCGTCCGCGTCCAGGTCCAGGAACAGGTCGTACGTCTCGTCGACGACCTCGGCGATCCGGGAGTCGGGACGGTCGGTCTTGTTGATGCAGAGGATGACCGGCATCTTCGCGGAGAGCGCCTTGCGCAGCACGAAGCGGGTCTGCGGGAGCGGGCCCTCGGAGGCATCGACCAGGAGCACGACCGCGTCCACCATCGACAGGCCGCGCTCGACCTCACCACCGAAGTCGGCGTGGCCGGGGGTGTCGATGATGTTGATCGTGATCGGGTCCCCGCCGTCCTTGGGGTGATACTTCACCGCCGTGTTCTTGGCGAGGATCGTGATGCCCTTCTCACGCTCCAGGTCGTTCGAGTCCATCATGCGGTCGTCGAGGTGCTCGGCGGCGTGCGCGGCGAAGGCGCCGGCCTGCTTGAGCATGGCGTCGACCAGCGTGGTCTTGCCGTGGTCGACGTGGGCGACGATGGCTACGTTACGGATGTCGTGGCGCGTGGGCATGGGTGGCTTGCGCTTCTCTCGGATCGTGGGATCAGGCGTCTAAGTCGGTCTCAAGTCCTCGTACGCCCGCCGGGCGGACGCGCCACGGCTCGTCCAATGGTACGGGGCTGGCGCCGCCGCGGCTTCCCGGGCAAGTCCTACCGGCCTCGGAACGGGCCTCCGGGCGGTCCGCCGGGCCTGCCCGGACGGACAGGCCCGCAGCGTGCGGACGAGTGCCGGACAGGAGGTGAAAGCCCGTGTCCGCCTCCTGTTTCCGCCTCCGCGGCCGGTTCTTCCGGTGAATTTCACCGGATGTCGCGTCCGCGGTACTCCGGACGGAGACGGCGGAGGCGGAAACGGGGACGGAGACGGGGAGGCGGACACGGGACTTTGCACGGCTTCGGAGGTGGGGCTCCGAAGCGGAATCTCCGAGAGGCCGGAGCAGGGGCTCCGGGGTGGGGGGTCTCAGAGGTGGGGGGATC
>NZ_JBCEWQ010000148.1:0-21537 GCF_038448545.1 Streptomyces sp. CLV115 | reverse complement strand
CCTTCGACCGTACCCGCCCCAGCGGTCCCGCCCGCCCCAACGGTCTCGCCCGCCTCGCCAGTCCCGCCCGTCGCTCCCTTGTTGCTCGTCGCTCCCTTGTCGCCCGTTGCTCCCCTGTCGCCCGTCGCTCCTGTTGCTCCCGTCGCAGGGGCACCGCCGCCCGGCAGGCACAGGGTGACCAGCAGCGCCGCCAGTGCCGCGCCCGCCGCGATCAGGAAGACCAGCTGGTACGCGTGGAGCGTCGGGGCCGTTCTGCCGCCCACCCGGAACGTGATGTTGGCGAGGACCGCCGCCACCGTCGCGCTGCAGAACGCCTGCCCGATCGACCGCATCAGTGTGTTGAGGCCGTTGGCCGCACCGGTCTCGCTCACCGGGACGCCGCGCATGACCAGCGCGGGGAGTGCCGAGTACGCGATGGCCGTGCCCGAGGCGACGACCGTGGCGCCCGCGATGATCAGCCAGAGGTTGTGGCTGGTGAAGTACCGCACCACGTAACCGGAGCCGATCACCCCGGCCGCCAGCGCCAGGCTGACCTTCGGGCCGTACTTCACGGAGATCCGCGCCGATACCGGTGAGAGCACCACCATCATCACGCCGCCCGGCAGCAGACACAGGCCGCTGACGACGAGCGAGGCGCCCAGCCCGTAACCCGTCTCCTTCGGCTCCTGCACCATCTGCGCGGTGACCAGGGAGTTCGCGTAGAAGGCGAAGCCGATCAGCAGGGCGGCGATGTTGGTGAGCAGGACCGCGGGGCGGGCCGAGACTCGCAGGTCGACCATGGGTGAGACCACCCGGAGCTCGTACGCGCCCCAGATCAGCGCCACGACGACGGCCGCCACCAGCAGGCCGACCGTACGGCCCGAGGTCCAGCCCCAGCCGGCGCCCTGGGTGACCGCGAGCAGCAGACAGACCAGGGCCCCGGACAGCCCCAGCGCGCCGAGGGCGTCGAAGCGGCCACGGGTGCGTCGCGGGGATTCCGGTACGCACCACAGCACCAGCACGATGTCGATGACGCCGATCGCACCCGAGACCCAGAACATGGTGTGCCAGTCGAAGTTCTCGACGACGAGGGCGGCGACCGGCAGCCCGATCGCCGCGCCGATGCCGAGCGTCGAACTCATCAGCGCCACGGCGGACAGCACCCGCTCGGGCGGGAGTTCGTCGCGCAGGATGCTGATGCCCAGCGGCAGGACGGCGAGCGCCGCACCCTGCAGGGCGCGGCCGGTGATCAGTACCCCGATGTGCGAACTGACCGCGCACAGCACCGAACCCACCACCAGCACCAGCAGCGAGGCGACGAGCACCCGGCGCTTGCCGTACATGTCGCCGACCCGGCCCAGGACGGGCGTGAAGACGGCGCCGGTGAGCAGCGTGACGGTGACCAGCCAGCTCGCGGCGGCCGGGGTCGCGCCGGTGAGGGCCGGGATGTGCGGGAGCAGCGGGACGACGATCGTCTGCATCACCGCGACCACGACACCGCAGAACGCCAGCACACCGACGGCGAAGCGGGGATGCGGCGCCCGGGTGGCGGTGGTCGTGGTGCCGGTGGTCGGGGCGGGTATGTCCGCTGGCATGGCTCTCCGTACGGTGCTCGGCGGCTGGGGCGTCGTGCGATTGGCGGCGTGCGGGGCGGCGTGCGGCTGCGCCGGGCGGCCGGTGCGGAGGGCACGGCTCAGACGTGCGGAAGGCACGACGCAGGGGGGTGCACGCGTGTTCACCCCCAGGGTAAACGCTTGTGCACCCCCTCGGCGACCGGAATCCCGGACATCGCGTTAGCCTCGAAGCCCCGGGCTCAGGGTCCGGACGACACGGACGAGAAGGCGAAGGTGGCTGCGATGGCGAAGGTTCCGGCAGCGGCGGTGGCGGCGAGCGGGCTGGTCGGCGGGTACGCCGTCGCGCGATGGACCGGGAAGCGGCCGCTGGGCGGGGCCGCACTGGCCGCCGCGGGCACGGCCGCCGCGTACCAGTGGAACCGGCAGGCCGGGCCGCGTGCGGCCGTCGGGCTGACCACGGCGTACGTCGCGGCGTTCGCCGGTTCGCACCCGCTGGCCAAGAAGGTCGGCGCCTGGCCCGCCGTCTTCGCCGTGGCGGGCAGCATGGCCGCCGCGTCGTGGGCGGTCACCCGCCGGGCCGCCTGAAGCACATACGAAGCACAGCAGCCCCGCCAGCGCGCCCACCACCGTGCCGTTGATCCGGATGAACTGGAGATCGCGGCCGATGTGCGCCTCGATCTTCTTCGACGTCTGGTCCGCGTCCCAGCTCGCGACCGTGTCGCTGATCAGCGAGGTGATCTCCGTGCGGTAGGTCGTGACGACATAGACCGCCGCGTCCTCCAGCCAGCCGTCCAGCTTCGCCTGCAGCCGTTCGTCCGTCGCCAACCGCGCCCCCAGCGCCATCAGCGAGGCCCGCGCCCGCAGCCGCAGCTCGCTCTGCTCGTCCTCCGCCGCCGCGATGATCATCGTGCGTACGGACGACCAGGCCGAGGCGATGACGTCCTGGACCTCGGCGCGTCCCAGGATCTCCGACTTCAGCCGCTCCACCCGGGCCCGGGTGTCCGAGTCCGTCTGGAGGTCGGCCGCGAAGTCGGTCAGGAACGTGTCGATCGAAGCACGCGCCGGGTGCCCGGGCATGTCCCGCATCTCCGTGACGAACCGCAGCAGTTCCTTGTAGACCCGCTCCCCGATCCGCTTGTCGACGAACCGCGGCGTCCAGCCCGGGGCCCCGCCCTGCACCGCGTCCATCACCGAATCGCCGTGCAGCACCAGCCAGTCGTGGGCGCGTACGCAGATCAGGTCCACCACCCTGCGGTGGCCGCCGTCCGAGACGATCTTGTCCAGCATCTTGCCGAGGCCCGGCCCGATCTCCACCGCGTCGGCCCGCCGGGTGATGGCCTCGCCCACCACGGCCTGCACATCCGAATCCCGCAGCACCGTCAGCGCCCCGCGCAACGCGGTCGACAGCTCGGCGGTGACCCGGTCCGCGTGCTCCGGCTCGGCCAGCCACGCACCGACGCGGCGGCCGACACCGAGCGCGTGGATACGGCCCCGCACGACATCACCGGAGAGAAAATTCTCACCGACGAAGGAACCCAGCGACGCTCCCAACTGGTCCTTCTTGGTGGGGATAATGGCGGTGTGCGGGATCGGCAGGCCGAGCGGACGCTTGAACAGCGCCGTGACGGCGAACCAGTCGGCCAGCGCACCGACCATCCCCGCCTCGGCGGCCGCGGCGACGAAGCCCGGCCAGCCGCCCACACCCGCGTTCTTCGCCCAGGTGGCGAGTACGTACACGAGCGCGACCAGCAGAAGGAGGCCCGTCGCCGTGGTCTTCATCCGGCGCACACCGCGCCGCTTCTCCTCGTCGGCCGCGGTGTACGCGAACGAGGCGAGTGGGGCGGGCCGGCCGCCGGGCGCCCGCGCCCCGGCACGCTCCTGCTGCCGCGCAGCCTCGCCCCCGGCCTCAGCCCCGGCTCCGGCTCCGGCTCCGGCTCCGGTCCGATCGTTCCGTTCCATCCGCTCCACCCGTCCGCGTACGCCTCGCCCCCGGTGTCCCGTACGCATTGTCCCTGCCTGACCTACTCCCGGGCCGCACGTCGAGTTCCCGAAGCCCTGATCCATCATGGGATCAGTCCGATTGATCATGAGGAGACACACCGCCCATGCCCAGGCGCCAGGGGTACGCCCTGCTCATCGCCCTCGTGGCGGGCACCGCCGCCCTCGCCGCCGCCGTGGCGTTCGCCGGCTCCCTGCTGTTCTCCGGCTCCGGCGCCCGGCCGCAGCAGATCGCCGTACCCGACCCGCGCTCCCTGGCCCGTACGCCGGCCGCCGCCGCGCACTCCACCGGCCTCTGGGCCGCGACGTGGACGGCGGCCCCCGTCACCGGGGTCGTCGACTCCTACAACAGCAGCGCGCTCAACCGGCGCACCATCCGTAACGTCGTGCACACCAGCATCGGCGGCGACGCGGCCCGCATCACCCTCTCCAACGCCTTCGGCACCCGCCCGCTGGTCATGGACCGCGTCACCGTGAACACCCGCCCGGTGACGTTCGCGGGCGCCCGCACCGTGACCGTGGCGGCCGGCGGGCAGGTCGTCAGCGACCCGGTCGCGACCCCGGTCGCCGCCGACTCCGACCTGGTGGTCACCCTGCGCACCCCCACCGCCCGGGGGCCCGTCACCGTCCACCCTCGCAGCCACCAGACGTCGTACGTGGACACCGCGTGGGGCACCCGGCGGACCGACGGCTGGCGCTACCTCACCGCGGTCGACGTGCACACCCGGACCGCCGCCGGGACGATCGCCGTCATCGGCGACTCGCTCACCGCGGGCACCGGTTCCTCCCTCGACACGAACAGCCGCTGGCCCGATGTCCTCGCCGACCGGCTGGGCGGCCGGTACGGGGTGGCCAACGCGGGCATCGCGGGCAACCGCATCCTGCGCGACGGACGCGACGGACACGGCGTACGGGCGAGCGCCCGCTTCGACCGCGACGTGCTGGACGTCGCCGGAGTGAAGACCGTCGTCATCGCGCTCGGCATCAACGACGTGCAGCAGTCCCCGCAGGAGACCGACCCGCAGCGCATCGCGGACGGCCTGCGCGCCATGACCCTGCGCGCCCACGCCCGCGGACTCCAGGTCGTCGGGGCGACACTGATGCCGTACGAGGGGTACCCCACCTGGACGCCCGCGAGCAACGGCGTAAGGGAACGGGTCAACGCACTGATCCGGGCGGGCGGGATCTTCGACTCCGTCATCGACTTCGACGCGGCGGCCCGTGACCCCCACCGCCCGACACGGCTCCTGCCCGCCCACGACAGCGGCGACCACCTCCACCTGAACGACGCGGGCTACCGGCAGCTGGGCTCGCTGGTGGACCTGCCGACTCCGGCGTACGAGCAGCCCCGGTCCGACCAGCTCTGACGCTCGGCTCCGACGGGCGGCACGACGAACGGCTGGACGAACGGCTGGACGGGGCGGCTCAGTCCGACGGACCCTTCTCCAGCCGGCCACGCCCGCGTCCCCTCCCGTGCTCCCCGTCCAGCTCCTGCTGCCGTTCCCGCAGCCGCCCCAGCTCCGCATCCCGCTGCCGCTGCTTCTCCGCCTTGCTCCGCTTGTGCTCCACACCGACGCCGCCCATCAGCGCGAAGCCGGTGATCCGCACCCGGGGGGCGTCCGGCGACGGAACGCCCTCGTCCTTCGAGCGCTCCCCGAAACCGCCCATGAAGCCGAAGCCCCGGACGTCCACGTTCAGCTCGGGCGGAACCGTCACCTGGATCCCGCCCATGATCGTGATGCAGCGGATGACCACCTCGCGGTCCTCGAAATTCGCCTCGCGCAGATCGATCTCGCCGCCGCCCCACATCGCGAACGCGGTGAACTTGCGGCCCACCGTCCAGTTCCCCCGCCGGCCGAATCCGCCCCACATCGCGAACGCGCCGCTGGACGTCGCGGGCTTGCCGATCCGGTCCGCCCACCGCTTCTGCGATCCGGTCCGCGCCGGGGCCGCCCCCACCGGGGCCACCGCTGCGCCCGGCGCCGGAAGATCCCGTACCAGCGGCTCCAACTCCCCGTGCGTACGGGCCTTGTAGGTCGCTTCGAGCCGCTGCTCGAACTCCGCCATCTCCAGCCGGCCCTCGGCAACCGCCTCGCGCAGGGTCTCGGCGACACGCTCACGCTCGGAATCGGAAGCACGCATTTCCGGAAGGTCACTTGTCATACCGCGCAGCCTATTGAACGTCCGTACGTCCGTCCCAGCCCTACATGCCGGTGGCCGACTCATACATCTTCGCGATCACGGCCTCGATGTCCGGCTCCCGCACCGAGAGGTCGACCAACGGGTAGTCCGCGGCGATCCGGGCGACCAGTGGGGCGGCCGACTCCGAGGCCGGGAAGGCCAGCCACTGCCGCGGGCCCTCCACCTTCACCGTACGGACCGAGGGCGTCGACTCCAGCCGGATCGGCGGCAGTTGGCGCTCAAGATCGACCACCAGCGTCCGCTCGCTCTCCCCCACCTCGTGCAGACCGGCGAGAGCCCCGTCGTACATCAGACGGCCGTGGTCGATCACCATCACCCGCTTGCAGAGCTGCTCGATGTCCGTCAGATCATGGGTGGTGAGCAGCACCGTCGTGCCGCGTTCGGCGTTCAGATCCCGCAGGAAGCCGCGGACCTTCGCCTTGGAGACGACATCCAGCCCGATCGTCGGCTCGTCCAGATACAGCACCTCGGGATCGTGCAGCAGCGCCGCCGCGATGTCACCGCGCATCCGCTGCCCCAACGACAGCTGCCGCACCGGAACGTCCAACAGCTCGCCCAGGTCGAGGAGTTCGACACAACGGCCCAGGTTCTCCCGGTACCGCGCGTCGGGAATCCGGTACATCCGGTGCATCAGCCGGTACGAGTCGCGCAGCGGCAGATCCCACCACAACGTGGTGCGCTGGCCGAAGACCACACCGATCCGGTGCGCCAGCCTCGTGCGCTCCCGCGAAGGGTCGATGCCCGCCACCCGCAGCCGGCCTCCGCTCGGGGTGAGGATCCCGGTCAGCATCTTGATCGTGGTCGACTTCCCGGCACCGTTCGGACCGATGTAACCGACCATCTCGCCGCGCGCGACGCGGAAGCTGATCGAATCGACCGCCCGTACCCGCCGGCGTTCGCTGCGCATGAATCCGGTCCTGCGACGCACGTCGAAGACCTTCTCCACCTGGTCGAGCTCGATGAAGCCGGAGGGGGTTTCCGCGTCCATGTCCGGTGACCTGTCCCGTTCGTAGTGGTGGATCAACTTCCTGTACTGCGGTACGCCCGCAGCCCCGAGCGCCAGCCCAGCCCGGCCGGCAGCCAGCACAGACCCGCCACCACCGGGGGCAGGAACGCCACCCAGACCGGCAGATCCAGCGGATAGTCCCGGCCCAGCACGTACAGCGCGGGCAGCCAGTTCACGAAGGCCAGCGGCACCACGAACGTCACCCCGCGCACCAGGTCCTTCGCGAAGACCGACGGCGGGTACTGGAGCAGAGTGTTCCCGCCGTACGTGAAGGCGTTCTGCACCTGCGAGGCGTCCTGCGCGACGAACTGGAACGCCGCCCCCGCCACGAACAGCGCCCCGAAGACCGCCGCCCCGCTCAGCAGCATCATCGGCATCAGGGCCACCTTCAGCGGCGTCCACTCGATGTCCAGTGCCACCAGCGCGTACCCCAGCACCAGCACCCCCTGGAGCACCCGCCCCAGCCTGCGCAGCGCGAACCGGTCCGCCGCCACCTGGGCCAGCACCGGGACCGGCCGCACCAGCAACGTGTCCAGCGTGCCGTCACGCACCCGCGCGCCCAGCCGGTCCATCGAACCCAGCAACAGATCGGCGAGACCGAACGCGGTGCCCGACACCCCGTACAGCAGGGCGATCTCGGGCAGTGTGTAGCCGCCCAGCCGGTCCACGTGCGAGAACATCAGCAGGATCGCGACGAAGTCGAAGGCGGTCGCCGCGAAGTTCCCGAACGCCGTCATGGCGAACGAGGCACGGTAGGCCATCGTCGAGCGCAGCCACATCATCGCGATCAGCCCGTACGCCCTGACCCCCTCGACGAACCGGGGCCGCTCGGCGAACACCACGTCGGGCCAGTGGCCGGGACGGCCGCCAGGACCGTCCGCCGCCCCGGCCACCTCCACCGCACCGGTCGTGTCAGCCACCCTGGACCACCACCCTCCTCGTCGCCACCGACTGCACCATCCGCCCCACCAGCAGCAGCGCCAGCGCCCAGCCGGCCTGGAAGGCGTACGCCCTCACCAGCTCCCAGCCCGGGTACTTGCCGAGGAACACATCGACCGGCACCTGGAGCAGCGACGACCACGGCAGCGCCCGCGCGACGTCCCCCAGCACCCCGGGGAACAGCGTCAGCGGAAGCAGCATCCCGGAGAAGAACATCCCGGCCAGCCAGGCCATCTGCGCCGTCCCCGCCCCGTCCAGCAGCCAGAACGCGGAGAGCGCCACCAGATAACGGATCGCGAAGCTCACCACGACGCCGAGCCCCACCGACACCAGGAAGGCAAGCCAGACTCCCGGCGAGGAGGGCAGCGCCAGATCGAAGGCGAGCGAACCCACCAGCATCGGCACGATGCCCCGCCCCAGCAGATGGAACGCGGCCCGGCCCAGATCGCCCGCCAGCCACCACAGTTGGAGATCGGCGGGCCGGTAGAGATCGACCGCGATGTCGCCGGTCCGGATCCGCTCGATCAGCTCGTCCTCGAAACCGCCGCCCATCATGGAACAGGTCATCAGCAGCGCCTGCCCCAGCCAGACATAGCTGAGGGCCTGCGACATGTCGTAGCCACCGAGCTGCGGACGCTCGTCCCACAACGCCACATAGGTGTACGCCAGGATGAACCCGAAGACGGTGTTGGTGAAGACCCCGGCCGCCGTGGCGGTCCGGTAGGTGGCGTAGCGCCGGAACTGTCCCGCCGCCACCACCGCGTAAAGCCGCACCGCACACACCCCCGATCGCCGGGTGCCCAACGGCTTTGGACACCAAAGCGCAAGACCTTAGTCCAGCGGGGACAGCCGCCGCGACCGCTTTTCGGGGGCCGATTCGGGGTCGATCCGGCGCTTATTCCCCAGAAAAGGGCACTATGGGGGAACTGACCGCGGCCGAGGAGTCTGCACGGACATGAGCGACGAGCCACAGCAGCCGAACGGGGAACACGAGCCCCGGGGCTGGGCCCCCAGGGATCCGGCTGCCCACGGCACCACCGGAGCGTCCGGCGGACCGGGCGGCGATCCCGGAAACGGAAGTGGCGGCGGGACAGCGAAGAAACCCAAGCGCCCCAGACGCACCGGATGGCGCCGTGCCGTCCCCACCTGGCGGATGGTCCTCGGCGCCGTCCTCGTCGTCGCGCTGCTCCTGATCGGCGGCTTCATCGCCGGGTACGAACTCGTCGACATCCCGCCCGCCAACGCCAGCGCCACCGCCCAGTCCAACGTCTACCTCTACAAGGACGGCAGCGTCCTCGCCCGCTCCGGCGAGGTCAACCGGGAGAACGTCAAGCTCGCCCAGGTCCCGCTGACCGTCCAGCGGGCGGTCCTCGCCGCGGAGGACCGCGGCTTCTACTCCGAACGGGCCGTCGACCTCAAGGCCATGGCCCGCGCCGCCTTCAACACACTCACCGGCAAGGGCAAACAGGGCGGCTCGACGATCACCCAGCAGTACGTCAAGAACTACTACCTGGGCCAGGAACAGACCCTCGTCCGCAAGGCCAAGGAGTTCTTCATCGCGGTCAAGCTCAACCGCGAGGAGTCCAAGGACCAGATCTTCGAGGGCTACCTCAACACCAGCTACTTCGGCCGCAACGCGTACGGCATCCAGGCCGCCGCCCAGGCCTACTACTCCAAGGACATCGGCGAGATCACCACCGCCGAGGGCGCCTACCTCGCCTCGCTGCTCAACGCCCCCAGCGCCTACGACGTCGTCGTCCATCCCCAGAACAAGGCCGCCGCCCTCGGGCGCTGGAACTACGTACTCGACGGCATGGTCAAGGAGAAGTGGCTCGGCGCGGCCGAACGCGCCGCCATGAAGTTCCCCGTACCCGGCAAGGTCAAGCCGTCCACCGGGCTCTCCGGACAGCGCGGCTACATCGTCCAGGCCGTCGAGGACTACCTCACCGGCAACGACGTCATCGACGAGGACACCCTCGCCACCGGCGGCTACCGGATCACCACCACCCTGGAGAAGAAGAAACAGGACGCCCTCGTCAAGGCCGTCGACGACAACGTCATGTCCCAGACCAGCCCCGACCGCAAGGCCGACCGCAACGTACGCGTCGGCGGCGCCTCCATCGACCCCGGCAGCGGCCGTGTCGTCGCCATGTACGGCGGCGTCGACTACACCAAGCAGTACGTGAACAACGCGACCCGCCGCGACTACCAGGTCGGCTCCACCTTCAAGCCCTTCGTCTTCACCTCCGCCGTCGCCAACCGCTCCACCACCCAGGACGGCCGGCGCATCACCCCCAACACCGTCTACGACGGCACCAACAAACGCATGGTCCAGGGCCCCGACGGACCCACCGGCTACGCCCCCGCCAACGAGGACGACATCGACTACGGGCCCATCACCGTCTCCACCGCCACCGACAAGTCCGTCAACGCCGTCTACGCCCAGATGGCCGAGGACGTCGGCCCCGGCAAGGTCAGACAGACCGCCATCGACCTCGGCCTGCCGAAGAACACCCCCGACCTCACCGCGTACCCGTCCAACGCCCTCGGCGTCGCCACCGCCAGCGTCCTCGACATGACCGAGGCGTACGCCACCCTCGCCAACCACGGCCGGCACGGCGCCTACCTCCTCGTCGACCGGATCACCAAGGGCGGCGAGGACCTCGAACTCCCCGACGGCGGCCACACCGGGCAGGCGGTCGGCCGCGAGGCCGCCGACACCACGACCTCGATCCTCCGGAGCGTCGTCGAGAGCGGCACCGGCACCGCCGCCCAGGCCGCCGGACGCCCCGCCGCGGGAAAGACCGGCACCGCCGAGGAGGACAAGGCGGCCTGGTTCGCCGGCTACACCCCCGACCTCACCACCGTCATCGCCGTCATGGGCCAGGACCCCGAGACCGGCGTGCAGAAGCCGCTGTACGGGGCGCTCGGGCTCGCCCGCATCAACGGCGGCGGCGCCCCCGCCCAGACCTGGGCCCAGTACACCGAGGCCGCCCTGCGCTCCACCCCGGCCACGGACTTCGACCTCGAACTCGAAAGCGGCGCCGAGGAATCCGCCCCGCCCACCGACGAGGCGACCAACCCCCAGGACACCGGAACACCCTCCGAGAACACGTCAAGCACCCCGCCCAGCACCCCCGGATCCACCCCGCCCAGCAGCCCGGCGACCCCCGGCAGCAGCGAACCGGCGACCGGCGGCACCGGCACCGGCAGCCCCAGCGACGGCACGACGGACAACGGCGGCGCACAGAACGGCGGCGGTGACAACGGCGGCCCGCGCGGCGGCGAGAACGGCGGCGGGCAAGGGCCCGGGGGCGGCGGCAACGGCGGCCGGGAAGGCAGCGCATTCCTCCCCGGCACCCGGGGCACCCCGGCCCCGCGTCAGTGACCCGAGGTCGCCTTCAGCCCGACGACGGCCACCAGCAGCAGACAGACGAAGAAGATCCGGGCGGCGGTCACGGGCTCGTTCAGCACGACCATGCCCAGCACCGCCGCACCGGCCGCACCGATACCCACCCACACGCCGTACGCCGTACCGATCGGCAGCGTCCGGGCCGCATGGGACAGCAACACCATGCTCGCGACGATCCCGAGACCGGTGAACACGCTCGGCCAGAGCCGGGTGAACCCCTCGGTGTACTTCATCCCGATCGACCAGGCCACTTCCAGCAGACCGGCGACAACAAGCAGAACCCAGGCCATGACGGCACCTCCGACGAGACAGAACACGCGAACAACACGGGTGCGTCGTCTTTTCGAAGCCCGGTACGGCGCGTCTCGTCGGGGTCACACCACCGTAGCAAAGAACACGCAAAGGGCCTGGTGACGCCGGTCACCAGGCCACACCACCACTACTGCCGCCGTCGCCGCCGCGGCAGTCCGCTACAGATACAGCCCGGTGGAATCCACCGACCCCTCGAACCGGTCGGCCGCCACCGCGTGCAGGTCCCGCTCGCGCATCAGCACGTACGCCACCCCGCGCACCTCGACCTCCGCACGGTCCTCGGGGTCGTACAGCACCCGGTCGCCCGGCTCCACCGTCCGCACGTTCTGACCCACCGCGACCACCACGGCCCAGGCCAGCCGGCGGCCGACCGCGGCCGTCGCCGGGATGAGGATGCCGCCACCGGAACGCCGCTCGCCCTCGGGCGTATCGGACCGGACCAGCACACGGTCGTGCAGCATGCGGATGGGCAGTTTGTCGTCGGTGTTCTCGCTCACGCCCCGCAACCTACCTGCCCGCGGCGGCGCCACGCCCCTCCGGGGTGCGCGGGCGCGGCATCAGCCCCTGCGGCGCCGCTTCGACGCCACGACCAGACCCACGACACCCACCGCGAGCAGCGCCGCCGGGACCACCCGCTCCAGACGCGGAGCCCCGTCCTCGGAGACGAACTGTGCCCTCACGTCCGACACCGCCCGGTTCACCGCGACGAACGCCCGCCCGGCCGTCCGGTCGACGGCCTCGGCGGCCTTCGCCTTCATGTCACCAATGATCGTGTCCGGGTGCACCCGCACCCCGATCTCATCGAGCACCACCGCGAGCTGCTCACGCCTGGTGATGATGTCCGCCTCGATCTGCGCAGGGGTCCTGGCATCCGACACTGCGCCGCCTCCGTGGTCCTCGTCCGGTAAACCTTCGTCGACAGTCTGTCAGCTCGACCGCCCGCACACCCGGCGGCACCCCTATTACGCTCGGTCCCGTACACCCCACGTGCCACCCGAGGAGAACCATGAGCGAGCGACTCCAGCCCGGCGACACCGCCCCCGCCTTCACCCTGCCCGACGCCGACGGCAACGAGATCTCGCTCGCCGACCACAAGGGCCGCAAGGTCATCGTCTACTTCTACCCGGCCGCCCTCACCCCCGGCTGCACCAAGCAGGCCTGCGACTTCACCGACAACCTGGAGCTGCTCACCGGTGCCGGCTACGACGTCATCGGCGTCTCCCCCGACAAGCCCGAGAAGCTCGCCAAGTTCCGCGAGAAGGAGAACCTCAAGGTCACGCTGGTCGGCGACCCCTCCAAGGAGACCCTTGAGGCGTACGGCGCCTTCGGCGAGAAGAAGCTCTACGGCAAAACGGTGACGGGCGTCATCCGCTCCACAATCGTCGTGGACGAGGACGGCAAGGTCGAGCGCGCCCTCTACAACGTCAAGGCCACCGGCCACGTCGCCAAGATCATCAGGGACCTCGGCATCTGACCCCACCCGTCGCGTGATTCCGTGACGCGTGTTCCCGTCGCTTGATTCCGGCGCGTGTTTCCGGCGCGTGATTCCGTCGTGTGCGTGCGAAACATGTGACCGGAACATGTGACGGACATCCCAATCGACCGTCCCCCCGGTTTGCGACCGCCATGACCGCGCAGAAGCCTGTCCTGGAGCACTCAACCAGGAAAGGACCGGCCATGGCGGCTTCCGACCCCCACCTGGCGGCCGACCCTGAAGCGGTCAAACGCCACCCGACCCTCTTCCGGGCCATCCGGCAGCGGAGAAACCCCAGGCTGCGCAGGTCGGACATCACCGTCACCGACGACCGGGCGGTCAAGCGGGCGGTGAAGGCGGCCTCCCTGGGGAACGCCATGGAGTGGTT
This sequence comes from Streptomyces sp. CLV115, assembly GCF_038448545.1. Classification (NCBI taxonomy): domain Bacteria; kingdom Bacillati; phylum Actinomycetota; class Actinomycetes; order Kitasatosporales; family Streptomycetaceae; genus Streptomyces; species Streptomyces sp. CLV115. Next base: position 8,253 of record NZ_JBCEWQ010000148.1, on the reverse strand, counting down.
CGACTTCGGGATCTACTCCTATCTGGCCGTCACCCTGGGTCATGTCTTCTTCCCGTCCGGGAACGACACGACCCAGCTCCTCTCCTCGTTCGCGACCTTCGCCGTGGCCTTCCTCGTACGGCCCCTCGGCGGCATGGTCTTCGGGCCGATGGGCGACAAGATCGGCCGCAAGAAGGTCCTCGCCCTCACCATGATCCTGATGGCGGTCGGCACCTTCGCCATCGGCGTCATCCCCTCCCACGACACCATCGGCCTCTGGGCCCCCGCGCTGCTGATCTTCTTCCGCCTGGTGCAGGGCTTCTCCACCGGCGGCGAGTACGGCGGCGCGTCCACCTTCATCGCCGAGTACGCCCCCGACAAGCGCCGCGGCTACTTCGGCAGCTTCCTCGAATTCGGCACCCTGGCCGGCTACGTCGGCGCCGCCGGACTCGTCACCGCGCTGACCGCGGTCCTGGACACCGGCCAGATGGAGTCCTGGGGCTGGCGCATCCCGTTCCTCGTCGCGGGCCCCCTCGGCCTGGTCGGCCTCTATCTGCGGCTGCGCCTGGACGAGACCCCCGCCTTCCAGAAGCTGGAGGGCGGCACCGTCCACGCGTCGGAGGCCGCCGACCACGTCGAGACCACCGCCAAGGGCGACCTCGCGAGGATCTTCCGGCAGTACTGGCCGACGCTGATCCTCTGCATCTGCCTGGTCGGCGCGTACAACATCACCGACTACATGCTGCTGTCGTACATGCCGACCTACCTCTCCGACGAACTCGGCTACAGCGAGACCCACGGCCTGCTCATCCTGCTCGCGGTCATGGTCTTCCTGATGCTGATCATCAGTCAGGTCGGCAGGCTCTCCGACCGCTTCGGCCGCAAGCCGCTCCTGATGACCGGCATGCTCGGCTTCTTCTTCCTCTCCCTCCCCGCCTTCCTGCTCATCCGCCAGGGCGGCATCCCCGCCATCACGACCGGCATGCTGATGCTGGGCCTCTCCCTGGTCTGCATGCTGGGCACGATGTCCGCCGCTCTCCCGGCCCTCTTCCCCACCCCGGTCCGCTACGGCTCGCTCTCCGTGGGCTACAACCTCTCCGCCTCCCTCTTCGGCGGCACGACTCCCCTGGTGATCACGGCACTGATCAGCTGGAGCGGCAGCAACCTGATGCCGGCCTTCTACGCGATGGCGGCGGCGCTGGTCGGCGTGATCGCCGTGGCCTGCATGAAGGAAACCGCCCGGAAACCCCTGGCCGGCTCCCCGCCCTCGGTGGAGACGGAGGAGGAGGCGGCGGAACTGTGCGCGGCCCAGACGCCCGAGCCGAAGTTCTGAACCGGCCACCCCCACCTGGCGGAATGGCCTGCGCCGCTTCAGCCGCAACCGAAACGGTGCAGGCTATTCCACATCTTTCCGCCGCACCGCGCCCTTCGCGAGATCGGCGTCCCGTATCGCTGTGAATCATGCGGCAACCCAGGCAGGTGGCCGGAACAGCCCTTCACACTCCAGATCGACCACATCAACGGTGACCGGCTCGACAACCGACCCGAGAACCTTCGCCACCTCTGCCCAACTGCCAGTCCCTCACTGACACTTGGTGCCGGAACCGGCGACCTGCCGAATCAGTCACCGCATAACCCTTCGGGTCTGCACAGCCTGTCCTTGTAGACTGCCAGAGACGCGCGAGTGCTGGAATTGGTTAGACAGGCTGGTTTTAGGTACCAGTGCCCTAGCGGCGTGAGGGTTCGAGTCCCTCCTCGCGTACCTCCAGTGACAGGCCCGGCCCGCTTCCGTAGTGGGCCGGGCCTGTCACGTTCACGGAGACGTCGTCACCCCAACAGCTCCCGCACCACCGGCACCAACGCCCGGAACGCCTTGCCCCGGTGGCTGATCGCGTTCTTCTCCGCCGGGGTCAGTTCCGCGCAGGTGCGGGTTTCGCCCTCGGGCTGGAGGATCGGGTCGTAGCCGAAGCCGTTCGTGCCGGCCGGGGTGTGGCGCAGGGTGCCCAGCAGGCGGCCCTCGACCACGCGTTCCGTGCCGTCGGGGAGGGCGAGGGCGGCCGCGCAGGCGAAGTGGGCGGCGCGGTGGGCCTCGTCGATGTCGGAGAGCTGGGCCAGGAGCAGATCCAGGTTGGCCTGGTCGTCGCCGTGGGTGCCGGCCCAGCGGGCGGAGAAGATGCCGGGGGCGCCGCCGAGCACGTCCACGCAGAGGCCGGAGTCGTCGGCTACGGCCGGAAGGCCGGTGGCCCTGGCGAGGGCGTGGGCCTTGAGCAGGGCGTTCTCGGCGAAGGTGACGCCGGTTTCCTTGACGTCGGGGATGTGGGGGTACGCGTCCGCGCCGACGAGCTCATGGGTGAGGCCGGCGTCAGCGAGGATCGCGTGGAGTTCAGTGATCTTCCCGGCGTTGCGGGTGGCGAGGATGAGGCGGGTCATGTCACCCAGTATCGCGGGGGATCAGGGCATGCAGACCTTGCCGATCTCCTCGGCGGCGTCGGTGACCGGGGTGATGTCGGGGGTGGCGTCGCCCTTGTCGATGGAGTCGCGGACGTTGCCGATGCCGGACTGCAGGTCGTCGACGGCCTTGCCGAGGTCGGCGTTGTCGGTCTTGTCGCCGAGGTTGCCGAGTTCCTTCTCGATCTCGTCGAGGGCCTCGGACGCCTGGGTGGGGTCGCTCGTGGCGTTGGAGACGGCCTGTTGGAGGTTGTCGACGCTGGTGGTGATGGCGTCGACGGTGCGGACGCAGTCGACTGCCTTGTCGACGCCACTGCAGCCGGCTGTCGCGGTGAGGGTGAGGGCGGTCAGGGTCAGCGCGACGGTGATGCGGCGGTGGCGGGTGGCCATGGTGCGGTTCCTCTCCAGGTGCGGATACGCGGACGGGCGCACGGTTCGACCCGTGCGCCCGTGTTCGTAATGACGCGTTGTGGTGCGTATTTGGTTGCTTCTTTACTCGCCCAGGGTGCGGGCGAGGGCGTCGTTCTGGAAGACGGTGAGGTCCGCGCAGCCCGCGGTGGCCAGGTCGAGGAGGGCGCCCAGTTCCTTGCGGTCGAAGGGGGTGGCCTCGGCGGTGCCCTGGACCTCGACGAAGCGGCCGTCGCCGGTGCAGACGACGTTCATGTCGGTCTCGGCGCGGACGTCCTCCTCGTAGCAGAGGTCGAGGAGGGGGGTGCCGTCGACGATGCCGACGCTGATCGCGGAGACGGTGTCGGTCAGCGGCTTGCGGCCGTGCTTGACGATCTTCTTGTGCTGGGCCCAGCCGATGGCGTCGGCGAGGGCGACGTAGGCGCCGGTGATGGCGGCGGTGCGGGTGCCGCCGTCGGCCTGGAGGACGTCGCAGTCCAGGACGATGGTGTTCTCGCCGAGGGCCTTGTAGTCGATGACGGCGCGCAGGGAGCGGCCGATGAGCCGGCTGATCTCGTGGGTGCGTCCGCCGATCTTGCCGCGTACGGATTCGCGGTCGCCGCGGGTGTTGGTGGAGCGGGGCAGCATGGAGTACTCGGCGGTGACCCAGCCTTCGCCGCTGCCCTTGCGCCAGCGCGGGACGCCTTCGGTGACGGAGGCGGTGCAGAAGACCTTGGTGTCGCCGAAGGAGATGAGTACGGATCCTTCGGCGTGCTTGCTCCATCCGCGTTCGATGGTGACGGGGCGGAGCTGTTCGGGGGTGCGGCCGTCGATACGAGACATGGCGTCGACTTTATCGGGTGCGGGGGCGGCGCCCGTTCGGGTGCGGGGCGGTGCCCGTTCGAGTACGCGGCAGGCCCCGTCCGGGTGGGCGGGGCCTGTGCGGTGCCGAGCGGCCGGCTCAGCGAAGGGCTGGGCGGCCGGTCACATCATGTCTTCGATGTCGGCGGCGATGGGGTCGGCGTCGGTGCCGATGACGACCTGGATCGCGGTGCCCATCTTGACGACGCCGTGGGCCCCGGCGGCCTTGAGCGCGGCTTCGTCGACCTTGCTGGGGTCGTGGACCTCGGTGCGGAGGCGGGTGATGCAGCCTTCGATCTCGTCGATGTTCTCGATACCGCCGAGCCCGGCGACGATCTTCTCAGCCTTGCTGGCCATGGCCTTCTCCCTGGTTCTTCACATGCGTGCGACGGCCCACCCTGGGTCCGTTTCGTCACCGTAACGCACGTTTGGCCCAGCTTCGCGAGCGGGTGGCTGGACCGTCCCCAATGATGACGATCACCGGTGCCCTGTCTTCCAGGCGGGTTACGCACCGTACCTCAACTGGTCTACACCAGTCTGCAACGACCGCCGAACACGCCTTGTTCCGGGAGGATGCCGATGAGTTCGAGCAGCGCCGCAGTGCCACAGAAGACGTGGTGGAACGGCCTCTTCCAGGGTCTCCAGAAGATGGGACGCAGCCTCCAGCTGCCGATCGCCGTCCTGCCCGCGGCCGGCATTCTGAACCGGTTGGGCCAGCCGGACGTTTTCGGCGACGAGGGCCTGGGCTGGAACAACATCGCCAAGGTGTTCGCGGCGGCGGGCGGTGCGCTGCTCGACTCGGGACTCGGCCTTCCACTGCTGTTCTGCATCGGCGTCGCGATCGGCATGGCGAAGAAGTCGGACGGTTCGACCGCGCTCGCCGCGGTGGCCGGCTTCCTCGTCTACTACGCGGTGCTGCACGCCTTCCCGGTGGACTGCGCCCCGGGTTCGACGTTCACCTCCGGCGGCACCTGGTTCGGCACCTGTGTCACCGGCGACGCCAAGGTCACGGCGGCCGCGTACCAGAACCCCGGAGTGTTCGGCGGCATCGTGATGGGGCTGCTGTCCGCCTGGTTCTGGCAGCGGTACCACCGGGTCAAGCTGGTGGACTGGCTGGGCTTCTTCAACGGCCGCCGGCTCGTCCCGATCATCATGGCCTTCGTCGGGCTGCTCTTCGCCGGCCTGTGCGCCTGGCTGTGGCAGCCGATCGGTGACGGTCTGACCAGCTTCTCCAAGTGGCTGGTGGACCTGGACTGGGTGGGCTCCGGCATCTTCGGTCTCGCCAACCGCGCACTGCTGGTGATCGGCCTCCACCAGTTCCTGAACACCTTCGTCTGGTTCCAGTTCGGCGACTTCACCAAGCCGGACGGCACGGTCGTGCACGGTGACATCAACCGGTTCCTGGCGGGCGACCCGACGGCCGGCCAGTTCACCTCGGGCTTCTTCCCGATCATGATGTTCGCCCTGCCCGCGGCGGCGCTGGCGATCTACCACTGCGCCAAACCGCATCGCCGGAAGGCGGTCGGCGGCATGATGCTCTCGGTCGGCCTGACGTCGTTCGTGACGGGCATCACCGAGCCGATCGAGTACTCCTTCCTCTTCGTCGCACCGCTGCTGTACGCGATCCACGCGGTGCTCACCGGCGTCTCGATGGCGGTGACGTGGGCACTCGGGGTGAAGGACGGCTTCAGCTTCTCGGCGGGTCTGATCGACTACGTCATCAACTGGAGCCTGGCGACCAAACCCTGGCTGATCATCCCGATCGGGCTGGTCTTCGCCGCCGCGTACTACGTGATCTTCCGGTTTGCGATCACCAGGTTCAACCTCCAGACACCGGGTCGCGAGCCCGACGAGGTGGAGGAGGAAATCGAGAGGAACCTCACGAAGTAGCAGCTCGGACGGGCTTCCGGCCTGCCCGGAGCCGGCCCCCGAAGGCCCTCGGACCCATGCGGTCCGGGGGTCTTTTGCATGTCACCGAGCGTGGGTGATGGCTCATGCGAAGTAGTCGGAATGTACAGGTTCCTTATCCCGCACTCACCGTGCTACAACTGGTCTACACCACTGAGTGGTCCAGACCACGCGGCACTCTGCCGCGTTTCTAGAGTCGCCGCCTCCCCCCCAGTCAACGACCTGGGCGGCGCCTTGCCCCATGGAGGAAGTTGATGTCCACGGCAGACACCGCACCCGCGGTCACCAAGAAGAAGGGTGCCGGCGTGATGTCGGTCATGCAGCGCATCGGCCGCAGCCTCATGCTGCCGGTCGCGGTGCTGCCCGCAGCCGCGCTCCTGGTGCGTCTCGGCAACAACGACATGCTCGGCAGGGACTCGTTCCCGGACTTCGTCACCAAGATCGCGAGCTTCATGGCCGCGGGCGGCAACGCGATCCTCGACAACATGGCGCTGCTGTTCGCCGTCGGCATCGCGATCGGCTTCGCGAAGAAGTCGGACGGTTCGACCGCGCTCGCCGCCGTCACCGGCTACCTGGTCTTCCAGAAGGTGCTCGCCACCTTCACCGACAGCAACCTTCCCCAGGTCGCGACGGTGGTCGACGGCAAGGTCGTCATGACGGACGCCCCGGTGGACGCCAAGGTCCTCGGCGGTGTCGTGATGGGCATCGTCGTCGCGCTGCTCTACCAGAAGTTCTACCGGACGAAGCTGCCCGCCTGGGCCGGATTCTTCGGCGGCCGCCGCCTGGTCCCGATCCTCTCCGCCTTCGCGGGCCTGATCATCGGCATCGTCTTCGGTTACATCTGGCCGGTCCTCGGCACCGGGCTGCACAACTTCGGCGAGTGGCTGGTCGGTTCCGGCGCGGTCGGCGCGGGCATCTTCGGTGTCGCCAACCGTGCGCTCATCCCGGTCGGCATGCACCATCTGCTGAACTCGTTCCCGTGGTTCCAGGCCGGTGAGTTCCAGGGCAAGAGCGGCGACATCAACCGCTTCCTGGCCGGTGACCCGACGGCCGGACAGTTCATGACCGGCTTCTTCCCGATCATGATGTTCGCCCTCCCGGCCGCCTGCCTCGCCATCGTGCACTGCGCCCGCCCGGAGCGCCGCAAGGTCGTCGGCGGCATGATGTTCTCGCTCGCGCTCACCGCGTTCGTGACCGGTGTCACCGAGCCGATCGAGTTCACCTTCATGTTCATCGCCCCGGTGCTGTACGCGATCCACGCGGTGCTCACCGGTGTCTCGATGGCCCTCACCTGGGGCCTCGGCATGAAGGACGGCTTCGGCTTCTCCGCCGGTGCGGTCGACTTCTTCCTGAACCTCGGCATCGCCAGCAAGCCATGGATGCTGGTGCTGGTCGGCCTCTGCTTCGCGGTGATCTACTACGTGGTCTTCCGCTTCGCGATCACCAAGTTCAACCTGCCGACTCCGGGCCGTGAGTCGGACGAGGAGCTCGCCGAGCTCCTCAAGGCCGAGGCGAAGTAGGCCTCGCCCGGCACACGCCGAAGCCCTCACCTCCCCGGCGGGAGGTGAGGGCTTCGGCGTGTCCGCGACGGGGCGGCCCTCAGATCTCGTACACCGCCCCCGGCACCGCCACCTCCGCCGGTCCGTCGAAGACCACGCGGGCGTCGGCCAGGTTGCGGGCGGCGTCGGTCCACGGCGGGATGTGGGTGAGGACCAGGCGTCCCACGCCGGCCCTGGCGGCGGTCTCGCCGGCCTCGCGGCCGTTGAGGTGGAGGTCCGGGATGTCCTCCTTGCCATGGATGAACGATGCTTCGCACAGGAACAGATCGACGCCCTCGGCGAGTTCGTCCAGGGCCTCGCAGACTCCCGTGTCGCCGGAGTACGTCAGCGAGCGGCCGCCGTGCTCGATGCGGATCCCGAAGGTGTCGACGGGGTGGCAGAGCTTCTCCGTGCGGACGGAGAAGGGGCCGATCTCGAACGATCCGGGCTTCAGCGTGTGGAAGTCGAAGACCTCGCCCATCGCGTGCTCGGACGGGGTGTCGGCGTGCGCGGTGGTCAGCCGCTGCTCGGTTCCCTCGGGCCCGTAGACCGGGATGGGGGCGGGGCGTCCGCCGTCGTGCCGGTAGTAGCGGACGACGAAGTACGCGCACATGTCGATGCAGTGATCGGCATGGAGGTGACTGAGGAAAATGGCGTCGAGGTCGTAGAGACCGACATGGCGCTGCAGCTCGCCGAGGGCGCCGTTGCCCATGTCGAGGAGCAGCCTGAAGCCGTCGGCCTCTACGAGGTAGCTCGAACACGCTGATCCCGCGGACGGGAACGAGCCGGAGCAGCCGACGACGGTGAGCTTCATGGAGCGTGAACCTCCGAGACGTGGGAACGGGGAGGGTTCGTGCGGTCTGTTGAGCGGTCCGTCGAGCGTAAGGCGCGAAACAGCCGGTCGCTCCTCCACGGCCGTCCGTTGTGGGGGAACTCACCTGCTCTGTCACCGGTTCGATGGAAGGGGCGCCGACGCCGGTACGGTCGGGGCATGGACATGTCCTGGTGGTGGATCGCGCTCGTTCTTGTCGTGCTGCTCGCGCTCGTCGCGGCGGTCGCCGATGGGCGGGGGCGTGGCGGGCGTCGGCCCCGTGGAGGTTCCCGCGGGCAGCGCGATCACCCCGGGCCGGTC
>NZ_JBCEWQ010000147.1:0-21560 GCF_038448545.1 Streptomyces sp. CLV115 | reverse complement strand
TGCTGTTCCGCCGCCGGGTTCACCGCGATGAGCCGCCATGTGCGCAACGCCGGGGCCTTCTACGCGTACGTGGCCCGGGGGCTCGGCCGTACCCCCGGCGTCGCCACGGCCTACCTGGCGACGCTCTCGTACAACCTCATCGCTCCCGGCGTCGCCGCCGGATTCGGCTACTTCGCCTCGACGACCCTGAGCGATCTCACCGGTGCGCAACTGCCCTGGTGGCCGCTGTCGACCCTCTGTGTGCTGGGCACCGGGGTACTGGGCTGGCTGCGGGTCACACTGAGCGCGAAGGTGCTGGGGGTGGCGCTGGTGCTGGAGGTCCTGGTGCTGCTGGTGATGGACGTCGGGGTGCTGGCGGACCGGGGGACCGCGGCCCTGGACATCACGTCGTTCGACCCGTCCGTGCTGTCCTCCTCGGGTGGCATGGCGGGGATGTTCGTCCTGGTCATCGGCGCGTTCACGGGCTTCGAGGCGACCGCGATCTACGCCGAGGAGGCGCGCGACCCGGAACGCACCGTGCCCCGCGCCACGTTCGTCGCCATCGGGTTCCTGGCGCTGTTCTACGCCGCCGGGGTGTGGATCCTGATGGGCAGCTTCGGTACGGCCGGCTCCGTCTCGATGGCCCGGTCCTCGGACGGCCCGCAGCTGACGTTCCGCGCGGCCGAACAGTTCGTCGGCCCGTGGCTCGCGGACTCCATGCATGTGCTGATCGTGGTCAGCGCGTTCGCCGCCACCCTCGCCTTCCACAATGCCGCGGCCCGCTACCTCTACGCCCTGGGGCGCGAGGGTCTGCTGCCGCGCCGGCTGGGCCGGGTCTCGGCCCGGCAGGGTTCACCGGTGACGGCGGTCGTCACGCAGACCGTGTTCGGCCTGGTGATCGTGGTGGGCGGGGCGCTGATCGACGCGGATCCGTATGCCGAGATTTTCCTGTGGACCAACAGCACCGGCGTGCTCGGCATCATGATCATGCAGGCGCTGGCCGCGCTCGCCGTGTGCTTCTTCTTCCGTCGGGACCGGCGCTCCATGTCGGTCTGGCGGGTCGCGGTCGCACCGCTGATCGCCTTCGTGGGGCTCGCGCTCCTGTCGGTGCTCGCGACGCTCCACTTCGACCTGCTCACCGGGCGCACCGGCGCGGTCAATGCGGCGCTGCTGGTGCCGCTGCCGGTGGTGCTCGTGGCCGGGTTCGTGGTGGCCCTGCGCATCCGGCGTGCCGACCCCGGCCGGTATGCGCGGCTGACCGAGGTGGACGTCGAGCGGGGCTGAACGCCCCGCCGGAGCGGGGGCGGCCGGCGCTGCCGCCTCCGTCGCGGTCAGCCCCTCGCGTCCTCCCCGCGCAGCCGGGCATGGAGGTGCATGTCGTGCCAGCCGTCGGCGTGCAGGAGGGAGCGGCGCCGGGTGCCCTCCAGGGCGAAGCCCGCCTTGACCGCCACCCGGCAGGAGGGCTCGTTCCGCACGGAGTGCGCGAGTTCGATCCGCTCGAACCCGATCTCGTCGAAGGCCCAGCGCGCGAGCGCCGAGACGGCCCCGGGCGCCACGCCCCGTCCGCGGGCGGCCGGCAGCACCCAGTAGGAGCATTCCGCCATGCCCATCGCCGGCATCAGGGAGCGGAGCGAGACCCGGCCGAGGACTTCGCCGGTCGGGTCGCCCGCTTCCCCGGGGCGTACGACGGCCCAGTGGGCTCCGGTCCGGCTGCGCCAGGCGTCCTGCCACTGCCCGATCCAGTCGCGTGCCTCGTCCTGGCTGTCGGCCCGGCGCAGGTGCCAGTGCTGGATCGCCGGATCGGAGAAGGCCGCCACGACCGCCGGTGCGTCCCGGTACCGCCACGGGCGCAGCAGCAGGTCGCCGGTGGCGGTGAGCACCGGTTGTTCGAGGTCCGCGAGGCGGCCCGGAGGGATGTGGGGCGGCACCAGGTACGGCATGGGCACAGCATGGCACGGGGGCGGCCCCCTTCCCGGGCGGCGCTCCTCGCCGGGCCGCCCGGCCGGTCAGCCGGCCTGTTCGTCGGTGGCCTGGACGTGGTCGGCGATGCCGACGACGAGGACCCGGGTGTGCGGTTCGATGGGCCGCCACCGGTGGACGAGGCCGCCCGCGCAGTAGAGCGTGTCGCCCTGTTCCAGGCGGTAGAAGTTGCCGTCCGCCTCGACCTCGGCCGAGCCGTCGGCCACGTACAGGATCTCGTCGTTGCGGTGCCGGAACTCCCGCCCCCAGTCGTGCGCACCGGTGAACTCCAGGGCGTGCAGCCGCTGATGGCCCCGGACCAGGGGGCGCATCCGGCCGTCGCTCTCGCCCTGCGTCCCGGTCTCGCGCACGGCGGCGGAGCTGTGGCGGACCACGTCCACGGGCCGCGGGGCCTCGGCCGTGGACAGCAGCTGGACCGCGCTCGTGCCGAGCGCGTCGGCGATGCGCTGGAGGGATCCCATGCTCGGCCGGGAACGGCCGTTCTCGATCTGGCTGAGGAAGGGGACGGAGAGTCCGGCCCGCCCCGCGACCTCCGCGAGGGTCATCTCCAGGGCGCGGCGCCGTCGGCGAATTCCCGGGCCGACCAGTGGCGTGTCCGCCTCGCTCATCTCACTCACTCCGTGTCCTGCGTGCCGCACACCACAACCGGCGGGGGAGATAGCAGCCTACCGGGCCGGTTAACCTTTTAAGTCCCACCTAAAAAAGTTAACCGGGAGGACCGATTCATGCCCCTCGTGGACCAGAACCAGCGACGACGCCGCGGCACCGGCCTCATGGCCCTGGACGAGGACGCCAGCTACGGCGGGTACACCCTCTTCGCCCCGCTGACCGGCAGCGGCGAGGTCTACCTCATCGACATGCGCGGCGAGGTCGTCCACCGGTGGAACCTCCCCTACCGCCCCGGCCGGCACGCCCGGATCCTGCCCAACGGCAACCTGGCCTACAGCGGTGTCCTCCCGGACGAGCCGGCGCTCTTCCCGATGTGGCACAAGTACCGCGGCGGGATCATGCAGGAGATCACCCCGGACGGCACCGTCGTGCGCGAGCACCGCGACCGCTACCAGCACCACGACGCGTACCACTACGGCGACGGCCGTCTGCTCTACTCCGCCCTGGAGCCGCTGACCGGCGAGGCCGCCGCCGCGGTCAGGGGCGGTGTGCCGGGATCGGAGCCCGGGGGCACGGTGTGGGCGGACACCATCGTGGAAGTGGACGCCGAGGGCCGCACGGTGTGGGAATGGAAGGTCTCCGAGCACCTGGACCGCGACGCGTTCCCGCTGCACCCCGACTACTCGCGCGAGCACTACCCGCTGATCAACAGCGTGCTGCCGACCAGCGACGGCAACATCCTGGCGAGCTTCCGCTCCGTCTCGGCCGTCGTCGTCATCAGCCGTGAGACCGGCGAGATCATCTGGCGCAGCGAGCCCGGTGCCGTATCGCAGCAGCACTGCCCGACCGAGCTGGAGAACGGCAACTTCCTGGTCTTCGACAACGGCGTCTTCCGCCCGCACTGGGACGTCCCGTTCAGCCGCGTCATCGAGATCGAGCGCGCGAGTGGCACCATCGTGTGGGAGTACCACGACCCGGCGCGCGAGTCGTTCTTCGCCCCGTTCATGGGCAGTGCCCAGCGTCTGCCCAACGGCAACACGCTCGTGACGGACTCCCCCGCGGGCCGCCTCTTCGAGGTGACCGCGGACGGATATCTGTGCTGGGAGTACGTCGTGCCGTACTTCGGCGGCTACCAGGAAGAAGAAGTGCGCAAGCTGTTCCCGTCGGAACCCAACGCCGTGTTCCGCTCCTACCGTTACTCGGCCCAGGAGCTCCCCTGGCTCGACGTCCCGAAGGGCTGAGCCGGCGCATGGCCTCCCCCGTCCCCGACACCGCCGCACCGGTCGCGTCCGTCGCGCCGGTCGACGAGCGGCTCCCCCTCCCCCGGCTGGCGCCCCTGGCGTTCCAGCATCTGCTCGCCGGGATCGCCGCCCCCGTCTCCTCGGTGATCCTGATCGGCACCACGCTCTCGCTGTCGGCGTCCCAGACGGCTTCGCTGCTCAGCGCGACGCTGGTGCTGTGCGGTGTCGGGGCGCTGCTCCAGTCGCTGGGCATCGGTCCGCTGCGCATCGGCGCCCGGCTCCCGTTCCTGATGCTGCCGGGCGGAGCGGCGGTGGCGATCTTCCTCCAGGTGGCGAAGGAGCACGGGCCGGCCACCGCGTCCGGTTCGGTGCTGATCGCCGCGGTCTTCCTGATTCTCGTGCTGCCGCTGTACGGGCGTCTGGTGCGGTTCTTCCCACCGCTGGTGATGGGCACCACGGTGGTCCTGATCGGCATCAACATGATCAAGATCACCGCGCCGATGATCGCCACGGGACCGGGGCTCGGCTTCGCGACGCTCGGCATCACCGCGCTGTTCTTCCTCGTCATGCGCGGCGTGTGGCGGCAGATGTCGGTGCTGTTCGGCCTCGTGGGCGGCACGCTGCTCGCCGCGCTCAGCGGTACGGCGTTCCACCTGGCGCACGGCAGCACATTCGCGCTGCCCGACCCGTTCCCGTACGGCACCCCGCATTTCGATCTGCCGGCCGCCGTGCCGCTGCTGGTCTTCGCGCTCGCGTCGCTCGCGGAGGCCACCGGCCAGACCGTGCTGAACAGTGAGGCCGTGGGCCGCACGCCGGACGCCGCGCGCGACGTGCCGCGGATCTCCCGGGCCGACGCGTTGACCTCACTGGGGGCCGGGATCTTCGGTACCTCGCTGATGGTGACCAGCGCCGAGAACATCGGCATCGTCCAGCTCACCCGGGTCCGCAGCCGTTTCGTCACGGCGGGCGCGGGGGTGCTGCTGATCGTCTGCGGTCTGATCACACCGCTGACCCGGCTGCTCGCGGCCATCCCGGAACCGGTGGTCGGAGCCGCGGGGCTGATCATCTACGCGGTGATCGCAACGATGGGGTTCGGCATGCTCAGCCGCGAGAACCTCGGCCACGGCACCAACGGCATCGTGGTCGCGCTGGCACTCTGCGTCGGTCTGCTGCCGGTCTTCGCGCCGGAGATGTACGCGGGACTGCCCGTGTGGGCCCGCACGGTCTTCGGCAGCGGCGTCGCCGCCGGGGCGCTGGCCGCGGTGGTCCTCGCGGCCGTGTTCGGTCGCCTCGGCCCGAAGGAGGGGCCGAGGCGGGAGGAGCCGGCGACCGGGCCCATGGCGAGCGCCGAAGCCCGGGCCGAGGCCGGCTCCACCCCGTAACGGGCCCGCCGTCGCACCGGGTGCCCCCTCGCACGGAAGCTCGTGCCGGGGGAGCACCCGCACATCATTGGCCCCACTCGCACCCGTCCCACCCCTCATTGAAAGTTCACACACCGCGTACGATGACGGCATGACCCGGCTGAGCGAACGGACCCACCGACGAGTGCGGGGCATCCGCGCGTCGGCCGTGCTCGGCTGGCTGTTCGTGCTGCTCGCCATGGTCTCGTGCTGTTCGATCACGGCCCCGGCCGCGCACGGCTCCGGTGAGGGCACGGCCGTCGCCCGCACCATCACACCCACGCAGCAGGCACTCGCCCGGATCGTGGTGGCCGACTCCCCCGAGGACCGGGGCATGGGCAGCTCCTGCCACGGGACCTCCGAGCACTCCACCCCGGTCGTGCTGCCCGGCCAGAGCGCACCCATGGCGCTCCCCGGTGCGGCCGTCGTCGTTCCGGTCGCGCCGCTCACCGGCGCGGCCGCCATCCGCGGCCCGTCCAACGACGCCGTACGGGACGTCGACCATCTCCGTCTGCAGGTTCAGCGGATCTAGAGGCAGGCCCCGTTCCCCGGAACACCGGGGGACGGACTCCGCATGCCCTCAGCTCCATCCCTCTTTGCTGAACCGAAGGACCCCCATGGCTTCCGCCAAGCAGCAGAACACCTCCGCCTCCGCACGCCGCGCCAAGCTGGAGGAGGCCCGCCGCAAGGAGCGGGCCCGCGAGCGGCGCAGCCGCGTCATCACCATCACCGCGTCCGTCGCCGTGGTCGCCGCGCTCGTCGCGGGCGGCGGCTATCTGATGTCCGCCGCCGACGACAAGGACAAGGCCGAGACCGCGGCCAAGTCCTCCCCGGTGAAGGGCGAGCGCACCTGGGACAAGCTCACCCAGAACCACGTCGAGAAGAAGGTCGACTACCCGATGAACCCGCCCGTGGGCGGCGATCACAACCCGGTCTGGATGAACTGCAACGCCGACGTCTACACCAAGGCGATACCGAAGGAGAACGCCGTCCACTCCCTGGAGCACGGCGCGGTCTGGGTCACGTACACGAGCAAGGCCGCGCCCGCCGACATCGAGAAGCTCAGTGAGCGGGTCAAGTCGACGCCCTACTCCCTGATGAGCCCGGTCGAGGACCAGGCCGCCCCGGTCATGCTCAGCGCCTGGGGCAAGCAGGTCACGGTGGACGGCGCCGCCGACGCGCGCGTGGGGCAGTTCTTCACCAAGTACGTGCAGGGCCCGCAGACCCCGGAACCGGGCGCGGCCTGCTCGGGCGGGGTCGCCCAGTGACCTCCGCGATCCGCTCCTCGCGTCCGATGGTGCTGGCCGGCGGCGTGGTGCTGCTGCTGGCGGTGGGCCTGGTCGCGCTCATGCTCGTACGGCCATCCCCGTCCGCGGGCTCCGCCTCCGTCGCGGCCGCTCCCTCGGACACGTCGGTCGACGTCGGGTTCGCCCGTGACATGTCGGTCCACCATCAGCAGGCGGTCGAGATGTCGTTCATCGTGCGGGACCGCACCTCCGACGAGGCGGTGCGCCGGCTCGCGTACGACATCATCAACACTCAGGCCAATCAGCGGGGCATGATGCTCGGCTGGCTGGAGACGTGGGGCCGGGCGAAGTCCTCCTCGCCCGCGCCCATGAAGTGGATGAACCACCCCTTCACGCCGAGGGGCGACGGTTCGCTGATGCCCGGCATGGCGACCGACACCGAACTCGACGCGCTGCGGGCGGCGAAGGGCCGGGACGCCGAGGTGCTGTTCCTGAAGCTGATGACCCCGCACCACGAGGCCGGGGTGGAGATGGCCCGGGCCGCGGCCGGCTCGGCGGACACGGACGAGATCAGGAACCTGGCGGCGGGCATGGTGCGCGGCCAGCAGTCGGAGATCGCGCTCATGGCGGACATGCTCAAGGAGCGCGGCTCGAAGGCCTGAGCGCCGGGACGTTCCGGCTTCCGGCACCCACGCGGCCCGGTCATGACACTGCGACCTCCACCCGGGCGGGGACCAGCACGGTCCCGTCCGGCAGCCCGAAGTCCGGCGTGATCCGCTGCGCCCCGGTCGCCGCCCCGGCGGTGGCGCGCACCGTCACCGCGGCGGCCGCGCCCCGGGTGCCGTGCACCTTCAGTGTGCCGCTCGCCGGTTCCAGCACCACGCCGTCGGGCGCGGTCGCCGTCCAGTGGACGGTGTGGCCGGTGAAGTCGACGTCCTGCGCCTCGACGACGAGCTCCGCGGCGTCACCGTCCCGTACCAGCGCGAGGAATCCGGGGTCGCCGAAGCCGGCGGCGGGGGCGGCGTAGCTGTCGGCGACGTCCCGGCGGACCGTGGCGTCGTCGTACGGCGTCTGCCCCGCCGGGCCGTTCCAGCGCCACCAGGCCTGTACGTTGGGCAGGCAGACACCGTTGAACCGGTTGCGGTGCACGAGCGCCCGGTACTCCCGGCGGGCGGCGTCGAGTTCGCTGCTGTTCGCCGGTGCCAGGCCGATCCGCCGGTCGGCCAGCGCGATGTCGATGTTGCGGGTCAGCCGGTCCAGCACCGTGCGGGCCGCGGCACCCTTCGCGGCAACACCGTCTACCTGGGGTGGTCCCAGGGGGTCGGCGGAGGGCTCGTCGTCAACGGCCAACTGGTGCGCGGCGCCCACGGCACGGCGGGCGAGATCGGCCACACCAGCTGCGATCCGGAGGGAAAGCCCTGCCACTGCGGGGGCCGCGGCTGCCTGGAGGGCCTCATCGGCCTTCCCGCCCTGCTCGCGGCCTGCGCCGACCGGGGCGTGGCGGTCGCGGACGCCGAGGAGATGATCGTGCTCGCGGCAAAGGGCCGGCCGGCCGTCGCCGATGTGTTCCGCGACGTGGCCGTCACCGCCGGGCGGGTCCTCGCGGCCCTCGCGGCGCAGGTGGACCCCGAGTGCATCGTGGTCTGCGGCGAACCGGCCGCCCTGGACGAACTCGTCCTCGCCCCGATCCGGGAACAGCTCGCCGCCCTCTCCCTGCCGGCCGCGCCCCGCACCGTCGAGGTGCGCGGTTCCGCGCTCGGCGGCGACGCGGCCGCACTCGGCGGGGGTGGCCCTGCTGCTGCGCACCACCGGGCAGGAACTGGCCGGGCTGCTCGACGAGCGGCCCGCCCCCGGCGACGGACCCGGCGGACGCCACGCCCGCCGCCCCGCAGCCGGATGTACCGCCCTGTCCCCCGCCGGCGGATTTCGCCGTCCCCGTACGCCGGCCGGCCGATGTCCTGCGGGGCATGGTCGTCGTCCCGGGCGGCCCTTTCCTGATGGGCGGCGAGGACGAGGACGGGTTCGCGGCGGACGGTGAGGGGCCGGTGCGGGAGGTCGACGTCAGCCCGTTCCACATCGACGCGACCTGTGCGACCCATGCCCGGTTCGCCGCGTTCGTGAAGGCCACCGGCTACCGCACCGAGGCCGAACTCATCGGCTGGTCCTATGCGTTCGGCTCCTTCGTGCCTCCGCAGGCACGGCAGGCGGTGCTGCCCGGCGTCGTCCCCGGCGCCCCCTGGTGGCGTGCGGTGGGCGGCGCGTGCTGGCGGGCGCCCGAGGGGCCCGGGACCTCCATCGGCGACCGCCGCAATCACCCCGTGGTCCACATGTCGTGGCACGACGCGACGGCCTACGCCCGATGGGCCGGCAAACGGCTGCCCACCGAGGCCGAGTGGGAGAAGGCGGCCCGTGGCGGACTGGTCCGGGCCCGCTTCCCGTGGGGCGACGAGCTCACCCCGCGGGGCAGGCACCGCTGCAACGTCTGGCAGGGCGACTTCCCCGTGCGCAACACCGGCGAGAACGGCTTCCTCTCCACCGCCCCCGTCAACTCCTACCCGCCCAACGGCCTCGGCCTGTACAACACCTCGGGCAATGTGTGGGAGTGGTGCGCCGACCGGTTCAGCGCCGACTGGCACGTGCCCGACCACCCGCCCACCCGCGTCGATCCCGTCGGACCGCCGGCCGGCCGGAACCGGGTGCTGCGCGGCGGCTCCTACCTCTGCCACAGCTCCTACTGCACCCGCTACCGGGTGGCCGCCCGCACCTCCAACACCCCGGACAGCACGACGGGCCACGGCGGATTCCGCTGCGCGCTCCGAGCGGGCCCGGGCATCGCGGAAGGTATCGCCCCGGGGATCGCACAAGGGATCGCATAGGCTCGGCTCCGACATGAAGAGCAACGTCACACCGCTGGGGCCCAAGGCCGACAAGGACACTGTGCGCCGGAGCAACCTCAGCCTGGTGCTGCGGGCCGTCCGTGACGAGGCCGAGGGCGGGGCGACCAGGGCCGGGGTCGCCGCGCGGGTGGGACTGACCCGGGCCGCGGTGTCCTCGCTGGTCGAGCAGTTGCTCGACCTCGGGTTCCTCACCGAGTCCGGCAAGACGTTCAGCGGGCAGGCGGGCCGGCCGGGGACCGCGCTCAAGGTGGCGCGCACCGGGCCCGCCGGGCTCGGCGTGGAGGTCAACATCGACTATGTGTCGGTGTGCGTCGTCGACCTGGCGGGCACCGGACGCGTCCGGCTCACCGAGCACCTGGACAACCGCGGCGCACCCCCCGATGAGGTCCTGGCGCGGGCCGCCGGCATCGCCGCGCGCACCCTGGAGTCGGCCCGCGAGCAGGAGCTCCTCCCGGTCGGGGTGGCGCTCGCCCTGCCCGGACTGGTCTCCGGCGGCACGGTGCGCCAGGCGCCCAACCTGGGCTGGAACGGGGTGCCGGCCGAGGAGCTCTTCGCGGCGGCGCTCGCCGGCTCCCGCCCCGGCCACCGGGCGCTGACGGTGACCTCCGAGAACGAGGCGAATCTGGCGGCGCTGGCCGAGCTCTGGTTCGGCGGACTCGGCGACCTGCGCAGCTTCCTCTATCTGACCGGCGAGACCGGGGTCGGCGGCGCACTGGTCATCAACGGTGAACTGCTGCGCGGGGCCCATGGATTCGCCGGCGAGATCGGGCATGTGGTGGTGGACGCCGAAGGTCCGAGGTGCCGGTGCGGCTCGCGCGGCTGCCTGGAGCAGTACGCGGGTCAGGCGGCGCTGCTGCGGGCCGCCGGGATCGCGGATTCCGGCGGCGGCGCCGGGGTGGCCGAGCTGGAACGGCGCGCCCGCGCGGGGGACGAACGGGCGGTGGCCGCGGTCGCGGAGGCCGGCCGGATGCTGGGGCGGGTGCTGTCGGGGGCGGTGAATCTGCTCGACCCGGACGCGGTGGTGCTCGGCGGGATCTACCGGAACCTGATGCCGTGGCTGTCGCCGCCCGCCGACCGGGAACTGACCGGCCGTGTGGTGTCGGGCCTCTGGTCCCCGGGGAGCGGGCGGCTGCGTGCCTCGTCCGTCGCGGGTGACGCGGCCCGGGGCGCCGCGGCGCTGGTGCTGACGGGGGTGCTGGCCGATCCGGTGGCGTACGCGGGCCGCCCGGCCGGCTGAGCGGCCGGGCGGTGCCCGGGGCCGGCGGACCCCGGGCACGGCCGAACGGTGACCGGGGTCAGCGGACCCCGAGCAGATGGTCCATCGCCAGCTGGTCCAGGGCCTCGAACGCCATCCCCCGTTCCGCCGCCGCCGTCACGTCGAACTCCTCGTACGCCGAACGGTCGGCCAGCAGCCCGGCGATGCCGTCCTCGGCGGTGCGACGGGCCAGTTCGTCGAGCCGGGACGCGCGCAGCGCCTCCTGGACGGCGGGGTCGGCCCGGAAGGCGGCGGCGCGCTCCTTGAGGATCAGGTAGTTGCGCATGCAGCCCGCCGCCGAGGCCCAGACCCCGTCGTGGTCCTCGGTCCGCGGCGGCTTGAAGTCGAAGTGCCGCGGGCCCGCGTATCCGGCGGTCTCCAGGAGGTCGACGAGCCAGAACGCCTGGCGCAGGTCTCCCGCGCCGAACCGCAGGTCCTGGTCGTACTTGATGCCGGTCTGACCGTTCAGGTCGATGTGGAAGAGCTTGCCCGCCCACAGGGCCTGCGCGATGCCGTGCGGGAAGTTCAGCCCGGCCATCTGCTCGTGCCCGGTCTCCGGGTTGACACCGACCAGTTCCGGCCGCTCCAGCCGCTCGATGAAGGCGAGGGCGTGGCCGATGGTGGGGAGCAGGATGTCGCCGCGCGGCTCGTTCGGCTTGGGCTCGATGGCGAACCTCAGGTCGTAGCCCTGCTCGGTGACGTATTCGCCGAGCAGGTCGAAGGCTTCCTTCATCCGGTCCAGGGCGAGCCGGATGTCCTTGGCGCCGCCGGACTCGGAGCCCTCCCGGCCGCCCCATGCGACATAGGTGGTGGCGCCGAGCTCGACGGCGAGGTCGATGTTGCGCAGCGTCTTGCGCAGGGCGTAGCGGCGTACGTCGCGGTCGTTGGCGGTGAACGCGCCGTCCTTGAACACCGGGTGGGTGAACAGGTTCGTCGTCGCCATGGGGACCACGAGACCGGCCGTGTCCAGCGCCTGCCGGAACCGCTTCACGATCCCCTCGCGCTCGCTGTCCGTGGCGCCGAACGGGATCAGGTCGTCGTCGTGGAACGTCACGCCGTACGCGCCCAGCTCCGCGAGCCGCCGCACGGATTCGGACGGGTCGATCGCCGCGCGGGTCGCGTCGCCGAACGGGTCGCGTCCCTGCCAGCCCACCGTCCACAGTCCGAAGGTGAACCGGTCCCCGGGGGTGGGCGTGAAGCGTTCCGTCATCGTCTGGCCGCCTTCGGTGCCGTCGGTCCCGGGTCCGGTCGAACAGCCCGGGCCTTATTTGTTCACTGTCATGACTAATGATGCACGGGCCACCTCCGCCACGTAACCCCTCGCGCTTCCCCTGTTCGACGGGGGTCCGGTCCCGTATTTTGTTTGGCGCACGACCGAAATCGGCAGTGCCCTCCGCACGGGGCCGCAGCACAGGAATGAGGGCGCCATGCCGCCGCGTACCGTCGTCATCGGCGTGGACAGTTCCACCCAGTCCACCAAGGCCGTCTTCGTCGACGCCGCGAGCGGGCGGCTGCTCGCCGTCGGCCGCGCGCCGCATGTCGTCCGGGGTGAGGCGGGGGCCCGCGAGAGCGACCCGGAGGTGTGGTGGCAGGCGCTGCGCGGCGCCGTCGCCGCCGGGCTGAAGGAGTCCGGGGCCGCCGCGTCGGAGGTCACCGGCATCGCGGTCGCCGGGCAGCAGCACGGGCTGGTGGTCCTCGACCGTTCGGGCCGTCCGCTGCGCCCCGCCATGCTGTGGAACGACACCCGTTCCGCCCCGCAGGCCGCCGCCCTCACCGGGGCACTCGGCGGCCCGGACGCCTGGACGGCACGGACCGGGTCGGTGCCGGTGGCCGCCGTCACCGCGTCCAAGTGGCAGTGGCTGCGGGAGAACGAGCCGCACACCGCCGCCGCGACCGCCGCCGTGCGCCTGCCCCACGACTTCCTGACCGAACGGCTCACCGGCACCGCCGCCACCGACCCCGGCGACGCCTCGGGCACCGGCTGGTACTCCACCGCGACCGGTTCCTACGACCCCGGCCTCCTCGAACTCCTCGGCCTGGACGCCGCGTTGCTCCCCGAAGTGGCCCGGACCGGCGCGACCCGTGTCGGCTCGCTGACCGCGGCGGCGGCCGAGGCCCTCGGGCTGCCCCTCACGACGGCCGTGGCCGCGGGCACCGGTGACAACATGAGCGCCGCCGTCGGCCTCGGGCTGGGCGGCGCCGGTCTCGTCGACCACCCCGTCCTCAGCCTCGGCACCTCGGGCACGGTCTTCGCGGCGTCCCGGACCCGGCCGGCGTCCCCGGCGCTCTCCGGCTTCGCGGCGACGGACGGCACCTATCTCCCGCTCGCCTGCACCCTCAACTGCACGCTGGCCGTGGACAAGGTCGCCGCGCTGCTCGGCCTGGACCGCGACGACGTCGCCCCCGGCGGCGAGGCGGTGCTTCTCCCCTATCTGGACGGCGAGCGCACCCCCGACCTGCCCTCCGCCGCCGGACTGCTCACCGGCCTCCGGCACGACACCACACCCCGTCAGCTCCTCGGCGCGGCCTACGAGGGCGCCGTCGTCACCGTGCTGCGCGCCCTGGACGGACTCCTGCGGACCTGCGGCCTCGACCCGGCCGAACCCGGGGTGGCCGCCCGGCCGCTGCGGCTGATCGGCGGCGGCGCCCGGGGCCGGGCCTGGGTGGAGACGGTGCGGCGGCTCTCCGGGCGGCCCGTGATCGTGCCCGGATTCGGCGAGCCGGTTGCGCTGGGCGCCGCCGCGCTGGCCGCTGCCGCGGCCACCGGCGCGGACCCGGTCGCGATCGCCGGCGGCTGGAGCACCGGCGAGGACGTCCGGCTGCCGCCCGTCCGGCGGGACTCGGCCACCTGGGAGCGGGTCGGGTCGGTACTGGAGCGGGCCTCGGGGCCCTTGCTCGGCGGTTCCTGACGGTTCCCCAGCGGTCCGCGGACCGGTTTGGGGTAGCACCTCGATCTTCACTAGTATCCGGCGATGATCATAAGAAAAAGGCTGACGGCCGGGGTGGGCATCCTGCTCGCCACCCTGACCGCCGGGCTCGGCACGGCACTCCCCGCCGCCGCCGACGAAGCCCCCGCCAAAGCCTCCCCCAAGGTCGAGCTGGTGCTCGACGTCAGCGGCTCCATGCGGACCCGCGACATCGACGGCCAGTCCCGGATGACGGCCGCAAAGCAGGCGTTCAACGAGGTCCTGGACGCGGTGCCCGAGCAGGTGGAGCTGGGCATCCGGACGCTCGGCGCGAACTATCCGGGCAACGACCGCAAGGTCGGCTGCAAGGACACCAAGCAGCTCTACCCGGTCGGCCCGCTGGACCGCACCGAGGCGAAGACCGCGGTCGCCACCCTGGCCCCCACCGGCTGGACCCCGATCGGCCCGGCCCTGCTGGGCGCCGCCGACGACCTCGAAGGCGGTGACGCCACCCGCAGGATCGTACTGATCAGTGACGGCGAGGACACCTGCGGCCCGCTCGACCCGTGCGAGGTGGCACGTGACATCGCGGCCCGCGGCATCCACCTCGTCATCGACACCCTGGGCCTGGTGCCGAACGCGAAGATCCGCGAGCAGCTGACCTGCATCGCCGAGGCCACCGGCGGCACCTACACCGCGGTCCAGCACACCGATGAACTCTCCGGCCGAGTCAAGCAGTTGGTGGACCGGGCCGCCGAGCCCGTCGTCACCCCGGTGGCGATCGAGGGCGCGAACAGCTGCTCCGATGCGCCGCAGCTCAAGGCCGGCCTGTACACCGACCGCGAGAAGTTCGGCGAGCACCGCTGGTACCGGGTGGATGTGCTGCCCGGTCAGGAACTGCGCGCCTCGGTCAGCGTCTTCGCCGACCGTGCCGTGAACAACGACTACGGCGTGCTGCTGCGCGCGCTGACCGTGCACGGCCGGGAGATCGTGCGCGGTTCGGAGTCGGGCACCGGCCGCACCGACGCGATCTCCTCCGGTCTGCGCTACCCCAAGGCCGAGCAGGACGACACGGACAGCGGTGACAAGCCGGCCGCCGAGACCGTGTGCCTCCAGGTCGGCAACTCCTTCTCGGCCCCCGCCTCGGTGAAGACCTCGCCGGGCATGCCCCTCGAGCTGACCGTGGACCTGGTGGACTCCCCGGACCAGGCCGCCGACGTCGCCGCGTTCGGACTCGGCCGGGGCTGGTGGCTGCTGGGCGTCCTGGTGCTCACCGGGCTGATCGCGGGCCTGGTCGTCGGCTGGATCTCGCGCTGGCGCGTCGCCGTCTGGAGGACCAACTGATGCGTAGGACACGTGTATTCGCGGGCGCGCTGCTCGCCGGGCTCGCC
Source organism: Streptomyces sp. CLV115 (assembly GCF_038448545.1). NCBI lineage: Bacteria > Bacillati > Actinomycetota > Actinomycetes > Kitasatosporales > Streptomycetaceae > Streptomyces > Streptomyces sp. CLV115. The sequence goes on along the minus strand of NZ_JBCEWQ010000147.1, from coordinate 6,655 downwards.
CTGCTGACCTCGGCGGGCGCCGCGGTGGCCGACGACCCGTCGGCGAGCCCGAGCCCGAGCGCCTCCGAGGACGGTGCCGGACCCACCGAGGCCGGCACCACCTTCCGTACGGCGACGGCCCTCCGGCAGAACCAGCTCGCCACCGCCGGGGCGTCCACGGGTGACTACCTGTACTGGGTCTTCCCCGCGGACGCGGGCCAGCGGGCCACCGTCAAGGCGAAGATCACCCTGCCGCCGAGCGCCTCCCGGCACGGTACGTCGGCGTGGCAGGTCGACGTGTACGACGGGCTGCGGCGCCGCCAGGCCTGCATGTACGGCCGCCAGACCGGCAAGGCCGCGGCCGACGCGTCGGCGGTCGAGCTGACCTGCGTGCTGCGCACCGTCCGCGCCTGGTCCGAGCCCTGGGCCAACGACCCGCTGCCGGGCAGCTACTACGTTCGGCTGACGGTTGTCGATCTGCCGTCGGCGGACCTCGGCTTGCCGGTGAAGACCGAGGTCGAGGTCACGGCGGCCGACAAGGGCGGCGCCGGCGATGTGGACGGCACGCTCGCCGAGCCGCTGGTCCCCGGTGTGTCCTCCGTCGCCCAGGCCTCCGACGCCTCGTCCGACGGCGACGAGGACGGTTCGTCCAGGGTCTCGCTCGGCAGCGAGCCGGAGGACGGCTGGGCATCCGGCTGGTGGACCGACCGCTGGCTGTGGACGGTCGGCGGCGGAGTGCTCGGAGCGATCGCGGCGGTGTTCGGCTACTCCCTCACCCGCGGCAACGGCCGCCCGTCCAGGGTGCCGCCGGGCGTCTGACCCGCACCCCCCGCCGGACGGGCCCCGCTCCCGGGCCCGTCCGGCGGTGGCGTACAGCGGCTACCCTCGACAACTCACGTACCGTACAAGGCCGATGACAGGTTCCAGGGCGTGCGGTACCCCTGAAGTCAGGTCGCCGCGCACCGGGTCGGTGCGCCATGAGGGAGCGGAGAGATTCATGTCCACGGAGACCGGTCCGGCCATCGACGCCGAGCCGCGGAGCCACCGGATCGTGCCGGGCCCGAAGGGGCTGCCGTTCCTCGGGAACCTGCCGCAGTTCGGGAAGAACCCCCTGGCCTTCTTCGAGCGGCTGCGCTCCCACGGGGACATGGTGGGCTGGCGCTTCGGCCCCAACTCCTGTGTGTACATAGCCGATCCGGACTGCATAGGCGAGCTCCTCACCGAGACGGAGCGCTCCTTCGACCAGCCGGCCCTGGGGATCGCCTTCCGCACCGTGATGGGCAACGGCGTGGTGGTCGCCCGTGGCACGGACTGGCGGCGCAAGCGTTCGCTGGTGCAGCCCTCCGTACGGCCCAAGCAGGTGCGCTCGTACGCGGCGACGATGGCGAGCAGCACGGTGGAGCTGGCGGACACCTGGTCGGGCGGTGAACGCATCGACGTCAAGCGGGAGATGGCGGCGCTGACGCAGCGGATCGCGGTGCGCACCATCTTCGGTGTCGACACCGCGGCCGACGCCGAGGCGATGGGCCGGGCGATGGACGTGGCGCAGCAGGAGATCGGCAAGGAGTTCGCCGGGATCGGTGCCCTGCTGCCGGACTGGGTGCCGACCCCCGGCCGGGCCAGGATCAAGAAGGCGGCGGCGGTCATCGACGCCGAGGTGGGCAGGGTCGTCGCCCGTCATCGTGACGGCGGGGACGAGCGCCCCGATCTGCTGAGCCGGCTGCTGACGGCGGTCGACGAGACGGGTGAGCACCTCACCGACCGGGAGATCCGCGACGAGACGGTCACGCTGTACATCGGCGGGCACGAGACGACCAGTTCCACGCTGGTGTGGGCCTGGTATCTGCTGGCCCGTGAACCGCGGGTGCGTGCCGCGCTCGCCGAGGAGCTGGACCGGGTGCTGGGCGACCGGGAGCCGGGGTTCGACGACTACGCGCGGCTGACGTACACCCAGGCCGTGGTCAAGGAGACGCTGCGCCTCTACCCGACGATCTGGCTGGTCACCGGTGTCGCGAAGGCGGGTGCGCGGATCGGCGGTGTGCCGATGCCGGAGGGCACCCGGGTGTGGACCAGCCAGTGGGTGACACAGCGCGACGCGCGGTGGTTCCCCGAGCCGGAGGAGTTCCGTCCCGAGCGGTGGGATCCGGAGGCGGGCGACAGCATCGCGGAGTACGCCTGGTTCCCGTTCGGCGGCGGCCCCCGGGTCTGTCTGGGCACCAGGTTCGCGATGGTCGAGGCGGTGCTGATTCTTGCCGTGCTGGCCCGCCGCTTCGAACTGGACGTGGACCCGGGCGTCATCGAGCCGGTCCCCTCGCTCACACTGCAGCCCGACCGGGACGTGATGGCGACGGTCCGGACCCGGTGAGGCGCGCGGGGCGGGCCCGGTGACCGCTCCGGCCTCCCCGGGACCGCCCCGTGGGCCGCTCCGGTCCGCGGCGGCGCACGCCCTGCGCGCAGGGCCGGACGGGCGGCCGGGCCTGCGAGCACTGCGCGTGGATCCGGGCCGTGGCACTGCCGGCGGGCCTCGCCACCGGAGCACTGACGGTGGCCGCGTTCCCGCCGCGGGCCCGCGCCCGTGCACGGCGGAGGACCCGGCGGGCAGGGCACAGCGTTCCGGCACCGGACATTCCGAAGCGATATGTCCGATCTGTCGCGGAGGTCGGGTCGTACGGTTCACACTGTCCATGTCGGCCGCACCGACCGACGGGCCGCCCGGCCGTATCCGCAGGCTGTCGATCCACCGGGAGAAACACCATGCGTCTTGGCTCCGCTCTCACCGCCGCACTCGCCGTCGCGGCCACCCTGCCACTGACCGGCACCGCGGCGTCCGCGACAAGCGGCGCCACGAGCCGCCTCGCGACCTGCCAGGAGAGGGCCCTGTCCGTGCACGCCGCACCCGGCGGGCAGCGGAACGTGGCCCGGATCGACGTCGTCAACAACGGCGGCCGCACCTGTGTGGTGGACCGGATCCCCACCGTCACCTTCCGGGGCCTCGACGGCTCGGCCGAGGCCGTCCCGCCCGCCGGCAGCGCCCCCTACGAGCTGTCCCCGGGCGAGCGGGCGTACGCCGCCGTACGGACCGCGGACCCGGCGGCCACCGAGGGCCACGTCGTCGGCAGTCTCTCGGTGGCGGCGGACCCCTCCCATCCGGGCGCCACCTTCGGCGCGGCCGCCGTGGGCATGCGGGAGGGGGTCCATGTGTGGATTCCGGTGACCACCCTGTGGCAGGAGTCGCGGGCGGCGGCGGACAGCGCGCTGACGGACGCGCTGGGCTGAGGCGCGGCTACCGTCCGTAGCACGTGCCGCCGACGGTCCGCCGCGGGTCGGGGGCGGTCGTCGCGCACAGCGGGCCGCCCTCGAAGCCGGCATTGACCAGGGCCGTGGCCCGGCCCGCGGGGTCCACCAGCTTCAGGGCGTGCCACCGCGGCAGCCAGAACACCCGTCCGCGGTGGGCCGTGAGCAGTTCGGTGAGGGCCGCCGGGGCGTGCGTCCACACCCTCGGCAGTTCCTCGGCGTGGTCGAAGGCGGGGCGCAGCGCGAACCAGCCGTCGGCACCGATGTCACCGGAGGTGAGCAGCAGTTCCACGGCCTGGCCGGGCTCCTGGTGGCATTTCTTGCTGTGGATCCAGTGGACGTGGTGACCGGGGCCGTAGCCGGTGCAGCCGTCGTTCCGGACGAGGTGGGGGAGCATGGTGTTCCGCCTTCCCGAGATCATGGACCCCAGGTGCGCCGCCCCGATGGTCCGCTGTTCCCCGCGCGCTGCGCACGGGGCCGGTCGTCACCCGGAGCACCCGCAGCGGAGCGGGGTGCCGTCCAGTTAGCCGGGGCTGTGCACTGGAACTCATGACCTGCGAGAACTGTATCCCACGGACGACGCCGCCCGACGGGAAGTCAGGTGCTCAGCCGTGCAGCAGCACGGGGAAGGCCTCCATGTCGTTCTGCGTCATCACCGGCAGCTTTCGGACCTCCTCGTCCGGGACGGCCGCCCTCAGTGCCGGGAAACGCGCGAAGAGCGCCGGCAGGGCGATGGCCGCCTCCACGCGGGAGAGCGCCGCTCCGGGGCAGATGTGCGGGCCGTGACCGAAGGTCATGTGGCGGATCGGGGCCGGCCGGGTGATGTCGAAGGCGTCGGCGTCCGCCCCGTGCTGCTCGATGTCACGCCCGATGGCGCGGTAGGAGATCACCACCCCTTCGCCCTTCGCGATCACCTGGTCGCCCACCTGAATGTCCTTGGTGGCGAACCGCATCAGCAGATGGGTGGTGGGGGTGTCCCAGCGCAGGGTCTCCTCGATCACCGTCTCCCACGGGATCTCGCCGTCGAGAACGCGGCGGAGCTGGTCGGGGTGGGCTAGCAGGGCCCGTACGGCGTTGAGGATCAGCCCGATGGTGGTCTCGTGCCCGGCGGCCACCATGGCCTTGAGGTTGCCCACCACCTCTTCCTCGGTGAGCGGTTCGCCGCCCTCCTCGGCCAGGATGAGCGCGCTGGTGAGGTCGTCGGCGGGACGCGCCTTCTTCTCCCGTACGAGAGCGGTGTAGAACACGTCCAACTCGGCCAGCAGCGACAGTCGTTCCTCGTGCGGGGTGAGCATGGAGAAGAACGCCTTGTACCGCTTCGTCAGCATGGGGTGCTCGGCCTCGTCCACGCCCATCAGCATGCCGACGACGCGCATCGGCAGCGGCTGGGCGAACACGGACTTGAGGTCGACCACACCGTGCTCGCTCCTGCCGCTCTGTTCGTCGAGCGCGTCGAGAAGTTCCTCGGTGAACTTCTCGATGTCCGGGCGGATCTCCTCCAGCCGGCGGGGGGTGAGCGCCTGGGAGGTCTTGGCGCGCAGCCGTCGGTGCTCGGCGCCGTCCACGGTGAACATGGAGCGGCCGGCGTCGATCATGCCGATCAGCGGCCACTCGCGGGTGACCTCGCCGCGCTGCCACAGCCCCCAGGCCTCCAGGTCCTTGACCAGGCGGGGGTCGACGAGGAGTTGGCGGGCCGTCGCGTGCCGGGTGACGGCCAGGGCCGGAACGCCGAGCAGTTCGATCCTGGCGAGCGGACCGGCGTCGCGCAGTCGCGCCGTCTCTTGGTCCAGGTCCTGGACCAGCGGGTCGATGACGACGGGAGCGCCGCTCGAAGCGGCACCCGGGGCGGCGGCGTGTGGGCAGTTCACGACGGGTCTCCTGTCGGAGGGACGGAGGCGAACCGGACGGGCAGCGCGGTCATGCCCCGCAGGAACGCGGACTGCCGTCGGACCAACTCGCCCACCGGGACGGCGAGTTCCAGGTCGGGGAGCCGGTCGAGGAGCACCTCGATGCCGGTGCGGGCGATGATCTCGGCGATCTCCTGCGCGGGGAAGGGACAGCGGTACTCGCCGTGGCTGAACGCCAGATGGGCGCTGTTGCCGCGCCGGCCGGACGGCCCGCCCGAGGCGGAGAGGTGCTGGCGGATGTGCGGATCGGCGTTGGCCGCGCCCAGACCCAGCAGCAGCATGTCCCCGGCGCGGATGCCGCGACCTCCCAACCGGGTGTCGCGGGCCGCCCACCGGCCGGCGAGGATCTGTGTCGGGCCTTCCTCCCAGAGCACCTCGTTCATGGCTTCGGCGACGCTGTGCCGGCCGCCGGTGAGCGCCACGGCGAACTGGTCGTCGGTGAGCATCAGCCTCAGCGAGTTGCCGATCCAGTCGGCGGTGGTGAGGTGTCCCGCGGCCGTGATGGCCATCAGGTCGAGTACGTACTCCTCGTCGGTGAACTCCCCCGCGTACGCCAGCATGCGCGAGGTCACGTCGTTCCCGGGCGAGGCCCGGCGGGCCGCCAGCAGACTTCGCATGCTCTCGCCGAACCGCAGATGGGCCTCCTGCGCGCCCGGTCCGCCGTCGGCCAGGTCCCTGAGCACCTCGGCGATCCGCGGCCCGTCCGCGTCGGGGAATCCGACCAGGCGGGCGAGGACGAGCACCGGCAGCGGAACGGCGAAGTCGGCGATCAGGTCGGCCGTGCCCCGCTCACAGAACCCGTCGACGAGCCGGTCCGCCAACTCCTCGCAGTCCCGGCGGAGTTCGAAGTGCTCGACCTCTTCGAGCGCCTGCCCGACCATCGCGGCGTGGCGCCGGTGCTCGGCGCCGGCGGTGAAGTAGATGGACGGCAACGGCCGGCCGACCATCGGCAGCAGCGGCCAGTCCTCGGGGATGTTCCCCCACTGGTTCCACAGCCCGACGTCCCTGGGGAACAACTCGCCGTCGCTGGTGACCTGGTGGAGTTCGCGGTAGCCGATGACCAGCCAGGCCGGCACCCCTCCGGGCAGCTCGACGGGCACGACGGGACCGTGTTCGCTCCGCATGGCGCGGTAGACGGCGTGGGGTTCCGTGTGGAATCCGGGTCCGCTGAGCGGCACGGCGGAGCGGCCGGGGCCTGCCGGGCAGCGCCCGGTGCCGGGCGGCGGGGACGCGGCCGGATGTCCGGACACCGCGGATGCGGGCGTCGTCATCGTACGGAATCTCCTGTGACGAAGGCTTCGCTCGTAGCGGTGGTCGGTTGATCAACGCGCCTTCACTATAGGGAAATTCAGTGAGCCTTCGGGCACTATTTGCGACCACTCTCGCCACTTTTCCGATTCAGTGAGTCCGTTTTCCGACCATGGCTGACCAAAAGGGCAGGGATGCACCCACCCCTCGACCCCCCGCCCCCGCAC
>NZ_JBCEWQ010000146.1:0-21572 GCF_038448545.1 Streptomyces sp. CLV115 | reverse complement strand
CCCCTGCGCCCTCCCCCGTCCCGTATCCCAGGTCCACCACATCGGCCAGCCCCACCAGATCCAGCAGGCTCCGCAGCTCGGGCGGGACATTGCGCAGCCGCAGTCTCCGGCCGCCCGCCCGGCGTGCGACGAGCCCCAGCCGCGCCACCGCCTCGACCAGGGCCAGATCCGCGCATACGACCCCGCCCACGTCGCAGTCCACCCCGGCGCCCGGGTCACGGGCGGCGCCGTCGGGGCCGTACAGCAGCGCCTCCAGCTCGGCGCAGAGTCCCGGCACCACGTCCCTGGTGACGCGGCCGGTGACGACGAGAACGATCGGGGTCATGGCTTCCACATCAGGGAGACCGGTCCGGCGGCCGAAACTCATCGCTGCCCGGTTCCGCGCTTTCCCCGGAGGCCGCGGATCACCGGCACCCCGCGCGGTTTTGTACGGTCCGGACCGATGAGCTTGCGTCAACTCCCGTTATTTGTGCGGTTCCTGTGAACCCGGTCATTCGATTCCCCCTCTAGGTACATGAACCGGCCGGTGCGGCGTCCCCGCCGCACCGACTGACCAGCGGCCCTTCGAGGGGCCGCCCGATTCTCCAGGGGGAGAGTTGCGCAAACACGTGAGAAACGCGTGTGTTTCGACCGTCGCCGCGGCAGCAGCCGTGGCGCTCGCGGCCGGGATGACCACCCCGGCCGTCGCACAGCCCGACGCCGCCCCGGCCACCGGCACCCGGTCGCCGGCCCAGCACCGGCTGACGCTGATCACCGGTGACCTGGTCACCGTGGACGCCAAGGGCCGGGTGACGGGTTTCCGGGCCGCCGAGGGCCGCGAGCACATACCCGTGCAGCGGCAGATACACAACGGTCACACCCTGCTCGTCCCCGCCGACGCGAGCCGGCTGATCAACTCCGGGAAGCTGGACCGCCGGCTGTTCGACGTCACCGAGCTGAACCGCGCGGAGAACCGCCGGGCCCAGAAGTCGGGCCTGAAGCTGATCGTCTCCTACCGGGGCGCGCAGGCCGGCACCGCGAAGGCCGAGGTCCGCGAGGCCGGTTCCACCCGGGTCGCCCGGACCCTGAAGACGCTGAACGCCGAATCGGTGATCACCCCGCAGCGCGACGCCCGGGACATCTGGCAGGCGCTCACCAGCAAGGCGGCGCACGGTGCCCAGCGCACCACCGCCGCCGGGATCGACCGGGTCTGGCTGGACGGCGTACGCCGGGCGAGCCTCGACAAGAGCGTCCCGCAGATCGGCACCCCGACCGCCTGGAAGGCCGGCTACACCGGCAAGGGCGTCAAGATCGCCGTCCTGGACACCGGTGTGGACGCCACCCACCCCGACCTCAAGGGCCAGATCCTCGGCAGCAAGAACTTCACCGCCTCGCCCGACGTCAAGGACCGGGTCGGCCACGGCACCCATGTCTCGTCGATCGCGGCCGGCACCGGAGCCAAGTCGGGCGGCAAGTTCAAGGGCGTGGCCCCGGACGCCAAGCTGCTGGAAGGCAAGGTGCTCGACGACGACGGTTTCGGCGACGACTCCGGCATCCTGGCCGGCATGGAGTGGGCGGTCGCGCAGGGTGCCGACATCGTCAACCTGAGCCTCGGCGGCAGCGACACTCCCGAGGTGGACCCGCTCGAAGCGGCGGTCAACAAGCTGTCGGCCGACAAGGGCGTCCTGTTCGCCATCGCGGCGGGCAACGAGGGCCCCGGCTCGGGCACCGTCGGCTCCCCCGGCAGCGCGGACGCCGCGCTGACCGTCGGCGCCGTCGACGACAAGGACGAGCTGGCCGAATTCTCCAGCCGTGGCCCGCGCATCGGCGACAGCGCGATCAAGCCCGATGTCACCGCCCCCGGCGTGGACATCACGGCGGCGGCCGCCCCCGGCTCCGACATCGACCAGGAGGTCGGCCAGAACCCGCCGGGCTACCTGACGATCTCCGGTACGTCGATGGCGACCCCGCACGTCGCGGGCGCCGCGGCGCTCCTCAAGCAGCAGCACCCCGAGTGGAAGTACGCCGAGCTCAAGGGCGCGCTGGCGGCCTCGACCAAGCCGGGCGCGTACGACCCGTTCGAGCAGGGCACGGGACGGATCGCGGTGGACCGGGCGATCGCGCAGACCGTCGTCGCCGAGCCGGTCTCGGTGGGCTTCGGGCTGCAGCAGTGGCCGCACACCGACGACACCCCGGTCACCAAGAAGGTGACGTACCGCAACCTCGGCAGCAGCGATGTCACCCTCGACCTCGCGGTCACCGCGACCGGCCCGAAGGGCAAGCCCGCCCCGGCCGGCTTCTTCACCCTCGGGGCCGACAAGGTGACCGTCCCGGCGGGCGGCACCGCGCAAGTGCCGCTGACCGTGAACACCAGGCTCGGTGGCACGGCCGACGGCATCTACTCCGCGTACGTCGTCGGGACCGGCGGCGGCCAGAGCGTCCGCACGGCGGCCGCGGTCGAGCGCGAGATCGAGTCGTACGACCTCACCGTGAAGACCATCGGGCGGGACGGCAAGCCGGCCGAGTTCGTCGATTCCAACCTCTACGGGCTCACGGGCTCGGCGGTCGGCCAGTGGCTCTCGCCGACGAGCACCGACGGCACGGCGAAGGTCCGCGTCCCCGCCGGCGGTTACACGCTCAACACGGGCGTCACCGTCGACCCCGAGGACTACGCCAAGGGCACCGACTGGCTGTCCCGGCCGAAGCTGGACATCGACAGGAACCTCAGCCTGACGATGGACGCGCGCAAGGCGAAGCCGGTGAAGATCACCCTGCCCGCCGCCGGAACGACGCCCCTGCTGGCCACGACCGAGCTCCAGTACGCCTCCGAGGACAATCCCTACGGGTACGGCTGGCTCCTCGACTCGTACAAGAACTTCCGCACCGCGCACTTCGGCCCGAAGGTCACCGACGGCTCGCTCTCCCAGAACTGGGTCGGCAGCTGGACCAAGGGCGCCTCGACCCGGTACGACATCGCGACCGGCGGTCCGGTGACCGGGGCGGCCACCGGATACGAGCGGAAGTACACCACCGGCCAACTGGCCAAGGTCACCCTCTCCCTCGGCTCGCCCGCCAAGGGCAAGACCGGTGAGGTCGCCCCGTCGGGCACGCTGCCCGGCGTGGACGGCGGCTGGGCGGCCTGGTCCCTGCACAGGATCCCCGGCACTGTCACCGCCTATGTCTCCACCGCCGACAAGGTGCGGTGGAGCTTCGGCTTCGACCAGGACGGCCCGGCCGACGAGGACGGCTACCCGGCGACAGAGGCGCAGTACTCCACCGCCCCGCAGTCCCTGAAGGCCGGAAAGTCCTACACGAAGAAGGTCAACACCGCGGTGTTCGGCCCCGCGGTCACCTCCGGTCTCGGTGTCCTGCGCGACGGTGACAACATCGTCGGCAAGCTGCCGCTGGTGGCCGACGGGCGCGGCAACCTCGGTGATTCTGCGTACAGTTCGGTCAAGACCGTCCTGTACCGCAACGGCAAGAAGCTCGTACAGAACGAGGACCCGCTGTCGGGCGTGGTCCCGATGGCCGTGCCGTCCGGCGCCGCCGACTACCGGCTGACGACCTCGGTGCGGCGCAGCACCAAGCTCTCCGCGGTCTCCACCCGGATCGACGCGAGCTGGACCTTCCGTTCCAAGCGCACCACCGCCCCGGCCATGCTCCCGGTCTCCACGGTGCGCTTCACGCCCAACGTCACCCTCGACAGCAGGGTGACGGCCGGCCGGACCGCCTCCGTACCCGTGACGGTGCAGGGCGCCGCCGCCGGCAAGAACCTCAAGTCGCTGACGGTGTACGTCAGTTACGACGCCGGCAAGACCTGGAAGAAGTCCACGGTCAAGGCGGGCAAGCTCTCCGTGAAGAACCCGGCCAAGGGGAAGTCCATCTCCTACCGGGCGAACGTCACGGACAAGCAGGGCAACAAGTCGTCGGTGTCGATCTACAACGCGTACTTCGGCAAGTGAACGGCACGTCGGTGAGCCGGTAGGCGCACCGACCGCGTGACAGCGGCCCGCCGGGGAGGATCCCTCCGTCCCGGCGGGCCGCTCCCGTCTCAACTCACCGGAAAGACCCCGGTGTCCAGGACCAGCCCGAACGGCTCGGGCAGCGTCAGCTTCTCCCCGTACTCGACCGTGTCCAGCACCCGGTAGGTGCCGCCGTCGGGCTCCCCGTAGAGCGTGGCGGTGGGGCGGCCCGAGTGCCACGGGTCGAGCAGCAGGAACAGCTCGACTCCGGCCTTCGCGTAGCCGTGCACCTTGCCGATGCGGTCGTGGTTGGCGTTGGCCTGCGAGGTGATCTCGACGACGAGCCGGGCCTCTTCGGCCGGGATGCGGTTGCCCGGCCCGATCACCACGGAGTCCGGCACGACGACCAGATCGGGGATGTAGAGCCCGGACCGCCCCGGCACCGAGACGCCGAGAGTCTGGAAGATCTCCTAGTCTTCCGGAAGCACGGAGTAAAGCCTGCGCTGCAGCCGCGCGGCAGTGAGATTGTGGTCCTTGGACGGCGGTGGAGACACGGTGACGATCCCCTCGATGATCTCCACCTTGCAGCCCTCGGGCGCGTCCGTCTCCTCCCAGATCCGGACGAGGCCGTCCCAGTCCTGGCCGTGGCCGGAGATGGGCGCGGGGTCGACGCCGGGTGCGCTCATGGCGGTCTCCTCTTATCGGTGCGTCACCGAGTCCAGCATGCCGAACGGGACCGGTGGCAGTCCACCGGTCCCGTTCACCCGTACGAGAAAACCGCAGGTCAGGCGATACGTTCCCGCACCACGGGCGTGGCGGTGAACGGCGTGCCCGCCGGGGCGATGTCGTAGGCGCCGGGCAGGGCCTTCAGGGCGTAGTCGAACTTCTCGGGGGTGTCGGTGTGCAGCGTCAGCAGGGGCTGGCCGGCCGTGACCGTGTCGCCCGGCTTGGCGTGCAGTTCGACGCCCGCGCCGGCCTGGACCGGGTCCTCCTTGCGGGCCCGGCCCGCGCCGAGGCGCCAGGCGGCGACACCGATGTCGTAGGCGTCCAGGCGGGTCAGTACGCCGGTGGACGGGGCCGTGACCACGTGCTGTTCGCGGGCGACCGGGAGCGTGGCGTCCGGGTCGCCGCCCTGGGCGGAGATCATCCGGCGCCAGACGTCCATCGCGGAGCCGTCGGCGAGGGCCTTCTCCGGGTCGGCGTCCCTGAGACCGGCCGCGTCCAGCATTTCGCGGGCCAGGGCGAGGGTGAGGTCGACGACGTCCCTGGGGCCGCCGCCGGCCAGCACCTCGACCGATTCGCGGACCTCCAGGGCGTTGCCCGCGGTGAGGCCGAGCGGGGTGGCCATGTCGGTGAGCAGGGCGACCGTGCGCACTCCGCTGTCGGTGCCCAGCGCGACCATGGTGGAGGCCAGCTCGCGGGCGTCCTCGATGGTCTTCATGAAGGCGCCGGAGCCGACCTTGACGTCCAGGACGAGCGCGCCGGTGCCCTCGGCGATCTTCTTGGACATGATGGAGCTGGCGATCAGCGGGATGGCCTCGACGGTGCCGGTGACGTCGCGCAGCGCGTACAGCTTCTTGTCGGCGGGGGCGAGCCCGTCGCCGGCGGCGCAGATCACGGCGCCGGTGGTGTCGAGGACGTTCAGCATCTCCTCGTTGGAGATGTGTGCCCGCCAGCCGGGGATGGACTCCAGCTTGTCGAGGGTGCCGCCGGTGTGGCCGAGGCCCCGGCCGCTGAGCTGCGGCACGGCGGCGCCGCAGGCGGCGACCAGCGGGGCGAGCGGCAGGGTGATCTTGTCCCCGACGCCGCCGGTGGAGTGCTTGTCGGTGGTGGGGCGGGAGAGCGACGCGAAGTCCATCCGCTCGCCGGAGGCGATCATCGCGGCGGTCCAGCGGGCGATCTCCGTGCGGTTCATGCCGTTCAGCAGGATCGCCATGGCCAGCGCGGACATCTGCTCGTCGGCGACCTCGCCGCGGGTGTACGCGTCGATGACCCAGTCGATCTGCTCGGGGGTCAGCTCGCCTCGGTCCCGCTTGGTGCGGATGACGGAGATGGCGTCCATGTCCTGGAATTCCTTCCGGCCGGTGCGTACGCAGGAGTCCCGAATGACTCTACGCGCATAGAGGGTGGAAACGGAGGTGGCCCTCCCGACGTGCGGGAGGGCCACCGGAGTTCTACTTCAGATGGTCGGGGCCGAACGCCTGCGGCAGCATCTCGTCGAGCGTGCGCAGCCCGTCCGGCGTCTGGAGGACCAGCTCGGGGCCGCCGAACTCGTACAGCAGCTGCCGGCACCTGCCGCACGGCACCAGGATCTCGCCCGCCCCGTCCACACAGACGAAGTGGGTCAGCCGGCCGCCGCCGGTGGCGTGGAGCTGGGAGACCAGGCCGCACTCGGCGCACAGGCCGATGCCGTACGAGGCGTTCTCGACGTTGCAGCCGGAGACCGTACGGCCGTCGTCCACGAGCGCCGCGGCGCCGACCGGGTAGTGCGAGTACGGGACGTAGGCGCGGGTCATCATGGACCGTGCGGCGCTCCGCAGCGCCGCCCAGTCGACCTCCGCGGCGGCCGTCACTTGCCCTGGCCCTTCCGGTAGCGCATGCCGTCCGCCTTGGGCATCCGCAGCCGCTGGGCGGAGAGCGAGAGGACGAGCAGCGTGACGATGTACGGGGTGGCGCTCACGAACTCGGTGGGCACGGTGTCCGTACCGAGGTACCAGACCAGCACCGCGGCGGCGATGACCGCACTGATCCCGCCCTGGACGAAGCTCTTGCGGTAGAGCTTCCAGGCCGCGAGCACGGCCAGCACGACCACGAGCAGCAGGAGCAGCGCGTGGACGGACTCGCCGCCGTTGCGCAGCTGGAGCGCGTCGGCGAAGCCGAACAGTCCGGCGCCCATGGCGAGCCCGCCGGGCCGCCAGTTGCCGAAGATCATCGCGGCGAGACCGATGTAACCGCGGCCGCCGGTCTGGCCCTCGTTGTAGATGTGCGAGGTGACCAGCGAGAGGAAGGCGCCGCCGAGGCCGGCCATGCCGCCGGAGACGATCACCGCGATGTACTTGTACGTGTAGACGTTCACGCCGAGCGACTCGGCGGCGACCGGGTTCTCGCCGCAGGAGCGCAGCCGCAGCCCGAACGAGGTCTTCCAGAGCACGAAGAACGTGAGGACGAACAGGACGATGGCCAGGATCGTCAGCAGCGACACGTTGGTGACCAGGCCGCCGAGGACGCCGGCCAGGTCGGAGACGAAGAACCAGTGGTGCTTCTCGATGGAGTGCAGCCAGTCGGAGAGGCCCGGGATCGTCACCGAGGTGATGTCGTCGGCCGGCGGGGACTGCTTCGGGCTGCCGCCCTTGGCCGCCGCCTCGCCCGAGTTGAACCAGAGCTTGGCGAAGTAGGTGGTGAAGCCGAGCGCCAGGATGTTGATGGCGATGCCGGAGATGATGTGGTCGACGCCGAAGGTGACGGTCGCGACCGCGTGCAGCAGCCCGCCGAGCATGCCGCCGACGACTCCGGCCAGTACGCCGAGCCACGGGTTGGTCTGCCAGCCGGCCCAGGCGCCGAAGAAGGTGCCCAGGATCATCATGCCTTCGAGGCCGATGTTGACCACACCGGCCCGCTCGGCCCACAGGCCGCCGAGACCGGCGAGGCCGATCGGCACGGCCATCGCGAGGGCCGCGCTGATCTGGCCGGCGGAGGTGACGTCCTGGGCGCCGGTGATGGCGCGCACGGCGGACAGCGCGAGCAGCACGCCCGCGATGATCAGCAGGACGACGGGGAAGGAGAGGCGGGTGCGGCCGCCCTTGCCGCCGGCGACCTCGGGGGCCGCGGGGGGCGGGGTGGAAGTCGCCGTGGCGCTCACGCCGACACCTCCTGCTGGTCGTTGTTACGGGCGGCGGCCTGTGCGGCGAGTTCCGCGCCGACCTTGCTCTGCTGGCGCTTGAGTCCGTAGCGGCGGACGACTTCGTAGGCGATGACGACGCACAGGACGATGACGCCCTGGATCACGCCGACGATCTCCTTGTCGTAGCCCTCGAATTCGAGCTTGCCGGTGCCGCGCTCCAGGAAGCCCCAGAGCAGGGCGCCGAGCGCGATGCCGACGGGGTGGTTGCGGCCGAGGAGGGCGATGGCGATGCCGGTGAAACCGATGCCGACCGGGAAGTCGCCGCTGTACTCGTAGCTGTCGTTGAGGAGGGTCGGCATGCCGATCAGGCCGGCCACGGCGCCGGAGATGAGCATCGAGGTGACGACCATCTTCTTGACGTCGACGCCGCTGGCCTCGGCCGCGGAGCCGGACTGACCGACGGTGCGCAGGTCGAAGCCGAAGCGGGTGCGCGAGAGCGTGAACCAGTAGGCGACGCCCGCGACGATCGCGACCACGATGAAGCCCCAGACGGGCGACGGGGTGGTCGGGAACTCGAAGAAGTGCGAGGACTCCGGGATCGGCTTGGTGGAGATCTTCGTGCCGGCCTCGTCGAGGTGGCCGAGCCGTCCCTGCTGGAGCAGATAGCCGATGATCGCGGTCGCGATGGCGTTCAGCATGATCGTCGAGACGACCTCGCTGACGCCGCGGGTGACCTTGAGGACACCGGCGATGCCGGCCCACATCGCGCCGACGATCATCGCGGTGAGGATGATCAGCGGGATCTGCAGGGCGCCGGGCAGCGTCAGCGCGCCGCCGACGGCGGCGGCGAAGAAGGCGGCGAGGCGGTACTGGCCGTCGACGCCGATGTTGAAGAGGTTCATCCGGAAGCCGACGGCCACCGCGAGACCCGCGAGGTAGTACGTCGTCGCCTTGTTGAGGATGTAGACCTGGCTGTCCGACTTCATCCCGTAGTCGAACATGATGCCGAAGGCGCTGAACGGCTCCTTGCCGGTGGCGGCCAGCACGAGTGCGGTCACCAGGAAGGCGACCACGATCGCGAGTACGGGGGCCGCGATCCCCAGGAGCAGCCGCTCCTTGTCGATCTTCTTCATCGGTCCTCTCCCCCGTTCCGGGGGTCGGTGTCGGTGCTGTCGGCGCCGTCGGCGGCGGTCTCTCCCGGTGCCGGTGTCTCGTCCGGGGCTTCCAGGTGTCCGGAGGCCGCGCCCGTCATCGCCGAGCCGAGCTCCTCCGGGGTGATGGTCGCCGGGTCGGCGTCCGCGACCAGCCGGCCGCGGTACATGACGCGCAGGGTGTCGGAGAGCCCGATCAGCTCGTCCAGGTCGGCGGAGATCAGCAGCACCGCGAGACCCTCGCGGCGCGCCTCGCGGATCTGGTCCCAGATCTGCGCCTGCGCGCCGACGTCCACGCCCCGGGTCGGGTGCGCGGCGATCAGCAGCTTCGGGTCGTGGCTCATCTCGCGGCCGACGATCAGCTTCTGCTGGTTGCCGCCGGAGAGCGAGGCGGCGGTGACGTCGATGCCGGGGGTGCGCACGTCGTACTCGCGCACGATCCGCTCGGTGTCGGTGCGCGCGCCCTTGAGGTCGAGGAACGCGCCCTTGCTGTTGGGGCGTTCGGTGACGTGGCCGAGGATGCGGTTCTCCCAGAGCGGGGCCTCCAGCAGCAGCCCGTGCCGGTGGCGGTCCTCGGGGATGACCCCCATGCCGTCCTCGCGGCGCTTGCGGGTCGGCGTGCGGGAGATGTCGGCGCCGTCCAGGGTGAGCACCCCGGCGTCGAGCTGGCGCATGCCCATGATCGCGTCGACCAGTTCGGACTGGCCGTTGCCCTCGACGCCCGCGATACCGAGGACCTCGCCCTTGTGGATGGTGAAGCCGATGCCGTCGAGGACCGAACGCACCACGCCGTCCGGGTCGGTGGCGCTCAGCCGCAGCCCGTCGACGGTCAGCATCGGTACGTCGGTGACGGTCGACTCCCGGGTCTCCGGCGACGGGAGCTCGCTGCCGACCATCAGCTCGGCGAGCTGCTTGGTGGTGGTGTGCTTCGGGTCGGCGGTGCCCACCGTCGTACCGCGCCGGATGACGGTGATCTCGTCGGCGACCGACAGGACCTCGCCCAGCTTGTGCGAGATGAAGATGACGGTCAGGCCCTCGGCCTTGAGCTCGCGGAGGTTGTCGAAGAGCGCGTCGACCTCCTGCGGCACCAGGACGGCGGTCGGCTCGTCGAGGATCAGGGTGCGGGCGCCGCGGTAGAGGACCTTGAGGATCTCCACGCGCTGCCGGTCGGCGACGCCGAGGTCCTCGACCATGGCGTCCGGGCGGACCCCGAGACCGTACGAGTCGGAGATCTCCTTGATCTTCGCGCGGGCCCGGTCGCCGATGCCGTACAGCTTCTCGGAGCCGAGGACGACGTTCTCCAGGACGGTGAGGTAGTCGGCGAGCATGAAGTGCTGGTGCACCATGCCGATACCGCGCGCGATGGCGTCACCGGGGTTGTGGAACGAGACCTGCTCGCCGTCCACCGCGATGGTGCCCTCGTCCGGCTTCTGCATGCCGTAAAGGATCTTCATCAGAGTGGACTTGCCGGCGCCGTTCTCGCCGACGAGGGCGTGGACGGTGCCGCGGCGCACGGTGATGTCGATGTCGTGGTTGGCCACGACCCCGGGGAACCGCTTGGTGATGCCGCGGAGCTCCACGGCATGGGGACTGCTGGACGCGTTGATGGCGCACTCTCCTTGGCAGGAGCGGAGGGCGGAGGCGGTGGGAGCGTGAAAGGTATCGCGCCCGATGGGGGCTACGCGCGTAGCGCCACCGAATCGTTGGCCACCCGATGACAGGTGGCGGACCGTGTGTGTACGGCTACGGCACGTCGGCCGGGCCGGTACGTGAAATCGGGGCCCGAGTGAAGCCGAAGCGGCTCACCCGGGCCCCGATCGACGGTGGATCAGGTCGTGGTCTTGACCTTGATGGCGCCGTCGGCGATCTTCTTCTTCGCCTCGTCGAGCTTGGTCTGGATGTCCTTGATGTGGTCACCCGTGGTGGTCAGGCTGACGCCGTCCTTGGCCAGGGTGTACGTCTGGGTGCCGGCCAGCGGCTTGCCGTCCTTGACGGACTTGACCAGGTCGTAGACACCGCCGTCGACGTTCTTCACGACCGAGGTCATGATCGTGTCCTTGTACTTCGACAGCGACGGGTCGAGGGCCTGGTCGGAGTCGACGCCGATGGACCAGGCGCCCTTCTTGCCCGCGACGGCCTCGATCGAGCCGGCACCCGAGCCGCCCGCGGCGGCGAAGATGACGTCGGCGCCCTTGTCGAGCATGCCCTTGGCGGCGGCCATGCCCTTGTCGGGGCTGCCGAAGCCGGACAGGTCCGAACCGGTGGACAGGTACTGGATCTGCACCTTGGCCTTCGGGTTCGTCTCCATGACGCCCTGCTGGAAGCCCGCGGCGAACTTCTTGATCAGCGGAAGGTCCACACCGCCGATGAAGCCGACCTGGCCGTCCTTCGACTTCAGCGCGGCGGCGACACCGGCGAGGTAGGAGCCCTGCTCCTCGGTGAAGACGATGCTGTCGACGTTCTTCGCGGAGGCGACCGAGTCGACCAGACCGAAGTTCACCTTCGGGTACTTGGCGGCGACCTTGTCGACCGCGTCCTTGTACGCGAAGCCGACCGCGACGACCGGGTTGTAGCCGCCCTCGGCGAGCGACTCCAGGCGCTGCTCGCGGTCGGCGGGGGTCTCACCGGTCTTGGCGGTGAGCTCCTTGGTCTCGGCACCGAACTCGGACTTGGCCTTGTCCAGACCACGCGCGGCGGAGTCGTTGAACGAGTTGTCGCCACGGCCGCCCACGTCGTAGGCCATGCCGATCTTCATCTTGCCCTTGTCGGAGCCGGAGCTCTCGGTGGACGACTCGCCGCACGCGGTGGCGGTGAACGCGAGGGCCGCGGTGACGGTACACGCAGCGGTGATCTTGGATACCCGGCGCAAGGGAAGGCTCCTTCAAACCTGACCGAAGCGCCTCTTCCGGCGCTGGTTTCGCGGCGATCGTAACGCGCGTAGATGTCAGATAAAGCCCTGTACGGAAGCCGTTATCGGATCGTCGCGAACCAGAGGTGACGTGCCCGGTCACGGATGGTTGCGGTCGAGCAACGCGGAGGCAGTGAACAGCTCCACGGCGACCGTGATCGCCTCCTCGTCGGCGTCGAAATCACCCCGATGCAGGTCGAGCCGGGCAGTGTCGCCCGGCGTACGGACCCCGAGCCGCGCCATGGCGCCGGGGACGTGTTCCAGGTACCAGGAGAAGTCCTCGCCGCCCAGGCTCTGCTCGGTGTCCTCGATCGCATACGAACCGCGGCGGGTGGTCATCGCCGTGGCGAGCAGATCGATCGCCGCGGCGTCGTTGACGACCGGCGGGACGCCCCGTACGTAGTCGATCACCGTCTTGGCCCCGTACAGCCCGGCCACCTCGTCGATCGCGGCGTGCACCAGGTCGGGGGCCTCCCGCCAGGCGGCCAGATCCAGACAGCGGACGGTGCCCGACAGTTCGGCGTGCTGCGGGATCACATTGCAGGCATGCCCGGACTCCAGCCGCCCCCAGGTGACGGCGAGGCCGGAGCGGGCGTCGACCCGGCGGGCCAGCAGCGCGGGCACCTCGGTGGCGACCTTGGCGGCGGCGGTGACCAGGTCGGTGGTCAGGTGCGGACGGGCGGTGTGGCCGCCCGGCCCGTCGAGCGAGACCTCCAGCCGGTCGCAGGCCGAGGTGATCGCCCCGACCCGCAGCCCGATCCGTCCCACGTCCACCTTCGGGTCGCAGTGCACCCCGATGATCCGCCCGACGCCCTCCAGCGCCCCGGACAGGATCGTGTCGGGCGCCCCGCCGGGCAGCACCTCCTCGGCCGGCTGGAAGATCAGCCGGACGGGATTCGGGAGCAGCCCCTGCCGGTCGAGCCCGGCGAGCACCAGCCCGGCGCCGAGCACCGAGGTGGTGTGGATGTCGTGCCCGCAGGCGTGCGCCCGGTCGGGGACGGTGGAGCGGTACGGGACGCCGGTCTTGGTGTCCGGGATGGGCAGTGCGTCGATGTCCGCGCGCAGGGCGAGCATGGGCCGGGTGGAGTCGTCGCGCGTACCCACGTCGCAGATGAGCCCGGTTCCGGTGGCGAGCACCCGGGGTTCGAGTCCGGCCTTCTCCAGCCGGGCCTTGATGGCCGCGGTGGTACGGAACTCCTGGTTGCCCAGCTCGGGGTGCATGTGCAGGTCGCGCCGGAACGCGATCAGCTCGGCACGCAGGGCCTCGGGCAGGGTGCCGGGGAGCGGTTCGTCGTGGGGCGTCGGCTCGGCGTCGGACTCGCGGGACATCAACTGGTTCACCTGGAGAAGGGTAAGGCCCTTCCCCCTTCAACTGACCATGAAACAAGAAAAGTTCAGCCACATAGACGAACAAAAGATGGTGTGACGGCGAGTGGTCCGTCGGGGGGATGGGTAAACTCCGCCGCCGTTTCGGGGCGTACGTCCGGACGGCACACGGGACCGGTGCGCGGGACGGCGCCCGGACGGCTCCCGGGGCGGCACCCGGAACGACACACCGGCCGGAACACCACCGGAAAGATCGGCGGAAAACCGCCCCTCCACTGCCGCCCCACCTCACGACCGGCCGAACGGGGGGGCGCCCCACCTGGGGCGAAGCCCGATCCGCCACTCCTGCCGTCCGCACACCGGGGCCCCCTCCGCGACCGGTTCGCGGCGGGGGGCTTCGCGCTCCGTCAGCCCGGCAGCCCCCGGCGCACCGGCAGCAGGGCCGCCGCGAGGCACAGGGCGCCGACCGGCAGCAGGTCCAGGCTCACGGCCATCACCGCCGTGCCCGCCAGCACCAGCACCGGGGCCCAGGCGCGGACCACGTCACGGCGGAGGAAGGCGAGCAGGGTGACCAGGGCCAGCAGCCCGAGCCAGAACAGCATCGGCACCACGGTGTAGACCAGCGGCATCACCCCGGGCACGCCCTGCACCCGGTCGAACATCTCGCTCATGGCCTGTTTGTCCGCCGCGGCGAAGCCGGCCGCCAGGTCGATCACCGCCTGCACCACCACCGCCGCCGCGCCGAGCAGCCCGGTCCAGGCGGCCACCGTGGCGGCCGCCCTGCCGCCGCCGCGCTCCCCGACGAGCCCGCGCAGCCCCAGGAACACCGGCACGAAGGCGAGTACCCCGGCCAGGAACAGCAGATGCGCCACCGACCACCACACCCCGGGCCCGTAGTCGCTCACGCCCCGCCCGACCAGCCGCACCACCCCGTACCCCGCCATCAGGGCGGGCCCCACGAGGAGGGCCGTCGCGGCCGTCCCGTTCAGTCGTACCGTCAGCACCTGCGTCGTCGTCATGCGCCGATACTGGCGCCGCGGCCACCCTGCCCACCATCGGGGCAGACCCCCAACGAACCCTGGTGACCGGCTACTTGGATGTCAGGGTCGCCCCTGAACTCCGTCCTACGCCTCCGTCACCGCGGTCGCCCGCCAGGGCGCCAGGCGCTGGACGTCGCGGGCGGTCTCCGTGACGCCGCTCAGGAAGCCGTGGGCGCGCGGGGAGGCCGTGTCGCGGAGCCATTCCGGGGCGATGTCGCAGACCGCGACCTTCACCTCGGTGCCGGCCAGGGCCAGGGGGAGGGTGTGGACGACCGTGGAGGGGAAGCTGAGGACCGTGCGGCCGATGGGGCCGCGGCGGGCGATGAGTTCCAGGGGGAGGTCGGGGCGGACGATCTCCAGGCCGGTGGCGGCCTCCAGGGCGTGGAGCTTCTCGGTGGACTCGCGGCGGTGGGCGAAGTAGCGGGTCGCGCCGTGGGTGCGGGAGAGGGACGCCACGGCCTCCAGGTACTGGTCCCGGTCGACCACGCCCGTCTCGACCAGCGACGTGCCGACCAGGTCGGCGCCCTTGGTGAGCAGCGGCGGGCCGAAGCGGGCGCGGGTCCAGGCGAAGGTGTTGGGGGTGACTGCCACGCCGGTCGGAGCCTCGACCGGCATGGCCGTGAAGACCTCGACCGTACGGGTGGCGGACGGGGTGAAGCGGCTGCGGGCGCGGGCCGTGACCGGGGCCAGGACCAGTTCGCGCGGGCCCGAGCTGCCCTTGCGGTGCCAGCGCACCAGGCGTTCGCCGCGGGCGAGTTGGGCGACGAACTCCATGGTGGCCGTGCCGTCGTCGACCACGGTGAGGCGGCGGGCGCGGACCATGGTGAGCAGGAGTTGTACGTACCGGGAGAACGGGTCGCCGATGACGATGTGCTGCGCCCGGCGGACGAGTCCGGACAGGTCGCGCAGGCTCTTCAGGGGCGCGCCCGCGCCGCCGCGCGCCTCCTGCCAGCGGACGGTGATGCCCTCGTCGCGGGCCAGCTCCGCCATCCGGCGCAGCTGGCCGCGCGACATCGGGTCGACCGGGGGGAGGACGACGACCGTGATGTCCGTGAGGACCCGGTCGTCGCCTCCCTCTGCGTAGGCCCACTCCAGGACGTTCAGGAGCTGGACCGGGCTCTCGACGAAGGCGAGGTTCACCGGTCGGCCCGTCAGACCGCGACCGGCTCGGCGGCCGGAGCCGCCTCGGTGCCCTCGGCGACGACGCCCGCGACCCGGCGGAGCTTCTTCATCGGGCCGAGCTCGGACTCGTACACCTTCTTGACGCCGTCGCCGAGCGAGGCCTCGATGATGCGGATGTCGCGGACCAGGCGGGTCAGGCCCTGCGGCTCGACGGAGGCGGCCTGGTCGGAGCCCCACATGGCGCGGTCCAGGGTGATGTGGCGCTCGACGAACGCGGCGCCGAGGGCGACGGCGGCCAGCGTGGTCTGGAGGCCGGTCTCGTGGCCGCTGTAGCCGATCGGGACGTTGGGGTACTCCTGCTGGAGGGTGTTGATGACCCGCAGGTTCAGCTCCTCGGCCTTGGCCGGGTAGGTCGAAGTGGCGTGGCAGAGCAGGATGTTGTCCGAGCCGAGGACCTCGACCGCGTGGCGGATCTGGCGCGGGGTCGACATACCGGTGGAGAGGATGACCGTGCGGCCGGTGGCGCGCAGCGCGCGCAGCAGCTCGTCGTCGGTGAGGGAGGCCGAGGCGACCTTGTGGGCAGGGACGTCGAACTTCTCCAGGAAGGCGACGGCCTCGGTGTCCCACGGGGAGGCGAACCAGTCGATGCCGCGCTTGGCGCAGTGCTCGGAGATGGCCTGGTACTCGGCCTCGCCGAACTCGACGCGGTGGCGGTAGTCGATGTAGGTCATCCGGCCCCAGGGGGTGTCGCGCTCGATGTCCCACTGGTCGCGCGGGGTGCAGATCTCCGGGGTGCGCTTCTGGAACTTGACGGCGTCGCAGCCGGCTTCGGCGGCCACGTCGATCAGGGCGAGGGCGTTGTCGAGGTCGCCGTTGTGGTTGATGCCGATCTCGCCGGTGACGTAGACGGGGTTGCCGGGGCCGGCGGTGCGGGTGCCGAGGGTGCGCAGACGGGAGGTGTTCATGGGATGTGTTTCCTTAGCTCGGATGACTTGGTGGGCTTGGGGGGCCCGGGGACTACTCGGGGGACTGGGCGGTGGGAGTCGTGAGGGTGGGGCCGAGCAGCCAGGCCGCGATCTCGCGGATGGCGCCGAAGCCGCCGGGGGTGGTCGTGACGGCGCGTGCTGCCGCCCGTACCGAGTCGTGGGCACTGGCGACGGCGACGGGCCAGCCGGCGAGTGCGAAGCACGGCAGGTCGTTGACGTCGTTGCCGACGTAGAGGACACGTTCGGGAGCGATGGACTGTTCGTCGCACCACTGCTTGAGCGCCAGGTCCTTGCGGTCGATGCCGTGCAGCACCGGGATGCGGAGCTTGTGGGCGCGGGCGGCGACGACCGGGTTCTGCTCGCTGGAGAGGATCAGCAGCGGCAGTCCGGTCCTGCGCAGGGCGGCGATGCCGAGTCCGTCGCCGCGGTGGACGGCGACGATCTCGCGTCCGTCGGCGTCGATGAGGACCCGGTCGTCGGTCTGTGTGCCGTCGAAGTCGAGGACGACCGCGTCGATGTCGTCGAGGGTGGGCAGCGGCGAGGGGTCGAGCAGCGGTGCCAGGGCGCGGGCGCGGGCCAGGTCGTGCGGGTCGTCGACCTCCAGGACGCGTGCGGCGTCGGTGCGCACCAGTGCGGTGTGGCCGAAGAAGCGGTGGCGGTGGGTGCGGAAGCCCGCCACGTCCATGGCGTACGCGGTGCCGGTTTCGAGGAGGTCCTCAGGGCGGTCCTGGCGCATCTGCCGTACGGACTTGTCGTGGTTGACGCCGTAGTTGTCCTCCTCGACGGCGCTGCCGTCGCGCCAGAGGAAGCCGTGGAAGGGGGCGACCGTGACGGCCGTGTCGGCGCCGTCCCGGGCGACCGCGGCGGCGACGCCGTCGATGTCCTCCCGGAGCACGAAGGGGCTGGTGCACTGGACCAGCAGCACCACGTCGGCGGTCCGCTCGCGCATGGCCTCGTAGGCGTCCAGGGCGTGCAGCACCGCGTCCTCGCTGCTGGACCTGTCGCCGGCGATGGCCGCGGGGCGCTGGACGATGTGCAGCCGCTCGCCGGCGCCGAGGGTGTCGCCCGCGGCGCGGGCCGCCTCCGCGATCGCCGCGTCGTCGGTCGTCACGACGACGTCGGTGACCTCGCGGGAGGCCAGGCAGGCGCGTACGGCGCGGGCGATCAGCGGTACGCCGCCGACCTGGGCGAGGTTCTTGGCCGGGACGCCCTTGGATCCGCCGCGGGCGGGGATCACGGCGAGCACGGTGGGGGTGGGGGTCATCTCTGCTCCTGAAGTGGTGTTCACAGCTCGCCCATCCGTCGGATCACCGGGGCGACCCGCTGGACGCCCTGCCGGTACGCGCCGCGCGCCGCTTCCCGCACCGCCTCACGGACCGCGCCGCGCACTCCCCCGGTCTCGCGGGGCCGCTCGGCGCCCGGCAGCGGGTGGCCGTCGGGGGCGAGGTGGTGGCGGGCGAGGATGCCGGGGAGGTAGCCGGGGGCGGTGGCGGGTGTGTAGTACGGGGCGAGGTCGGGCAGCCGGGCCGCGGCGAGCAGCGCGTCGACACGGGCCCGGGCGTGGTCGTAGGCGGTGGCGTACGTGCCGTCGGCGGCGACGCCCTGGCCGGCCAGCCACTGGGGGCCGGGCTCCGGGCGGAAGCCGCCGTCCAGGTGGTCCCAGGAGGTGAGCAGGCCGGAGCCGATGAAGTGGTGGTTGCCCAGCGCCTCGCGGACGCCGAGGTCGGTGAGGACCGCGGTCGGGATGCGGCGGTGCAGGGACTCCAGGGCGGCGGTCGAGGAGACCGTGACCAGCAGGTCGGTGCGGTCCAGGACCTCGCCCATGTGCCCGTACACCAGGCGGAAGTTGGGCGGAAGGCCACCGGGCAGCTTCTCGGCGAGCCGCTGGTACGGGAGTTCCTCGATGTGGGTGGTGTGCTCGCCGGGCTTGGAGCGCAGCTTCAGCAGCACCTCGCGGTCCGGGTGCAGCCTGGCGTGCTCGACGAGCCTGCGCAGCAGGTACATGCGGTCGTCGCGGGAGGCCGGTACGGAGGGCTGGGCGGCGAAGACGACGGTGTCGCGGCCCTCCTGCGGGCGGTGCGGCTCGCCGCCGAGGAACGGCAGCGCGGCCTCGGTGACGGCCGAGGCGTCGGCGCCCACTCCCTCGTACACCGCGCGGAAACGCTCCGCGTCGTGGCGGGAGTTGGCGAGGACGATGTCCGCGCCGTGCCGCAGCAGCAGCCCGTCGGCGAGCTTCTCGTAGACGACGCCGACATAGCCGGTGACGACGACGGGCCTGGCGGGCAGCCGCAGCGCGGCCAGTCCGTGCAGCATCGCCTGGACGGCTCCGCCGACGAGCGCGAGGACGACCACGTCGTACCCCTCGTCCCGCACGGTGTGCAGGAACTCGACGGCCGTCACCTCGCGGACCCGGCCGGCCTCGATACCGACGTCGCCGACCTCGGCGAGCTGGCGCGGGGTCGGGGTGGCCCGGCCGCGCAGCAGCAGTCCGCTGATCTCGACGTGCTGCGCCGACGTTCCGGACGCGCCGGCGGTGAGGCGGCGCGCGGTGAGCGCGCCCCATTTCCACCGGGTGTCGGAGTCGGCGAGTACGGCTACCCGGAGGGTGGTCGTCTTTTCGGTACGTGGGGGCACGTCCCAGAACTTAGGAAGGCATTCCGATTCGCGGCCCAACGTGACGGCAACAGCTGGTTAACAGCCCGCCGACGCTTGGCGAATCGCCTTCACAAAGGGGACGCAATCGCCCAGTATTCGACCCGGTTCATCATTCCGACATTCGCCGTTCACCCGCCGTCCCTCCCGGCGCCAAGGCAAATGACGGGCTCACGCCTAGCGTGAGACGGGTGGTTAAGCTCTCGGTCATCGTGCCGTTCTACAACGTGCAGACATACGCCCCCGACACCTTGAGAAGTCTGCGGGCCAACGCTCGCGAGGACTTCGAATTCATCCTCGTCGACGACTGTTCGACCGACGGGACCGCGGACATACTGCGCCGCGCCGAGGACGAGATTGAGGGGGTGGTCGTACGCAGACACGAGCAGAACGGCGGACTGGCCACCGCCCGCAACACCGGCCTGGACGCCGCGCGCGGCGAGTACCTCGCGTTCCTGGACGGCGACGACTGGCTCGCCCCCGGGTACTTCGCCGAAATCCTGTCCCGCACCGAGGCGTTGGGCTGCGACTTCGTCCGTACCGACCATGTCCAGGTCGAGGGCCGCAACCGCGGCGTGCACCGCGTCCCGCACGGCAGACGGGGCGAGGTGATGGATCCGCGGGACGCGATCCTGCCCGCCGAGCGGTCCACCTCGGTGGACTATCCGTACGCCTGGGCGGGGCTGTACCACCGCCGGCTGCTGGACCGCGGGCTGCTGCATTTCACGGACGGTCTGCGCACCGCGGAGGACCGGCCGTGGATCTGGCGGCTGCATCGCGAGGCCGATTCTTTCGCGGTGCTGGGGCTTCTCGGAATTTTCTACCGGCGCGGGGTCGCTTCTTCGCTGACGCAGATCGGTGACGTACGTCAGCTCGATTTCATTCACTCGTTCGACCAGGTCGTTCGGGAAACCTCGGAAGATCGTGATGCGCAGGTTCTGCTGCCGAAAGCGGTCCGTACCTATTGCGCGATCATTTCTCACCACATGAGCTCGATCGAAAGGTTCGAACCCGCCGTGGCCCGCACCCTGAAGTCCATGAGTGCCGCCGCACTCAGACGAATGCCGCAGCAGGTGCTCGACGAGGCCCTCGACTCGATGGACGTGCAGCGCGCCACCCTGCTGCGCCGGCTGCGCCGCCGCCCGGCCGCCGTCGGCGCCAAGGAGGTGTCGGCAGCGTGAGCACCGCCCCGTCCCGCACCACGCAGATCTTCTTCGCCTCCACGCTCTACGGCGCCGCCACGCTGGCCGCCGCGCTCGACGCGGGCTGCTTCGCGGACGCCGACCGCCGCATCCTGCTCGTCTCGAACAACGCGGCCGTGCCGGAGACGACGGCCGCCCTCGACGCGATGCCCGGTTTCGACGCGCTGCGCGGCCGTTTCGACGACGTGGTGTCGTGGAACGCGACGATCGCCCCGTTCCACCCGGGCGGCTGGGCGCCGCGCCCCGACGACGTACCGCTGTGGGAGCGGCACCTGCGGCTGGCCTGGGGGCTCGGCGACGACGACATCGAGCTGGCGGTCGAGTCGATCCAGGTCAATCCCGCGCTGGCCGTCGCGCAGATCTTCACCGGGGCCCCGGTCGACGTGTACGCGGACGGGCTGATGAGCTACGGGCCCACCCGCAACAAGATCGACCCGCTGGTCGGCACCCGGGTGCGCCGGCTGCTCCACCTCGACCTGGTGCCGGGGCTGAAGCCGCTGCTGCTCACGGAGTTCGGGGTGGCGCCGCAGATCGTGCCGGGCGAGGTGTTCCTCAAGGTGCTCGCCGAGCTCGCGGACGCGCCGGGGGTGCAGGACGGGATCCCGGCCGTGGAGGCGCCCGCGCTGCTGCTGGGCCAGTACCTCTCGGCGCTCGGGCTGATCAGCGCGGCCGAGGAGGAGGAGCTGCATCTGCGGATGATGCGGGGCGCGGTCGCGCTCGGCCACAGCCGTCTCGTCTTCAAGCCGCACCCCACGGCCCCGGCGCAGTGGTCGAGGGCGATGGGTGAGGAGGCCGCGAAGCTGGGCGCGGAACTGACGGTGCTGGACGACGGGGTGCTCACGGCGCCGGTCCTTGCCGAGGTGCTCTACCAGCGGATGCGGCCGGCCCTGGTGGTCGGCTGCTTCTCCACGGCGCTGTTCACCGCCTCGGCGTTCTACGGGCTGCCGGTGGCCCGGGTCGGCACCGGGATGCTGCTGGACCGGCTCGCCCCCTACGAGAACAGCAACCGCGTCCCGGTCACGCTGGTGGACGCGCTGCTGCCGGAGGTCACGGACCGGGCGGCCGTCGAGCGGGCAGGAACGGCGGAGGGCGCGGCAGCGGTGGACGCGGCGGATCTGACCGGGCTGGTCACCGCGGTCGGCTTCGCGATGCAGCCGAGGATCCACCCGGGGCTGCGGCCGGCCGCCGAGCGGTATCTGGCCGCCCATCTGGACGCCACGACCTGGCGGTACTTCAAGCGGAAGCGGCTGACCTCGCTGGCACTGCCTGGCGCGGTGCCGGCGCAGCTGGCGTTCCTGCCGCGCAACGCGGTGGTGCGACGGGTGGCGCGCTCGGTGCGGCGCCGGGTGGTGCGGCAGTAGGCGCCGGGAGCGGGGCGGCGCAGTGGGGCGGCGCAGTGGGGC